>CAJVYK010000158.1 GCA_913009865.1 uncultured bacterium | reverse complement strand
TTTTTTCGTTGTTGCTTTTTTTTTTAATGATACGGCGACCACCGAGATCTACACTCTTTCCCTACACGACGCTCTTCCGATCTCTTCGATTATTTTAACATGCTTATTTTTGTTCGTAATCCCGCAATTCGGCCCTGTGCTTACAGAAATGGTGGGGGGTGAGCTACCGTATTTAACCAGAATTGTTCTGGGTATGACGAAAAAGGTAGCGTTTTTCTGGACAGTAGTAGGTTTGTTCATTGCTGCGATACTTGCAATTTATGCAATGCTTTCTTCCTACCCGGCAGGACGGCGATTCAAGGAATCGCTGATTTTGAAATTACCTGTGTTCGGCAGACTTTATCACAGCAGCATTCTCAGCAAGATGGCTGAAGCAATGGCAATGACGGTCGCCGCCGGCTGTGATATGGCGAATTGTCTGCGATTAAGTGCCGTTACCACCGGAAGCGAAAAGATGGTTCTGGAAAGCGAAATTCTCGCCGGCCAGATTGAGCAGGGAGCAAATATTTTAGAAGCGGGCCAGTTCTGCAAGATAATATCGAGATTGTTTCTGTATTCAATTCAGTTGGGCACACAGCGTAATGAGCTCCAGGACAATCTCTACGGTCTGGGCCAGATGTACGCCGGGCAAACACGATGTGGCCAGATGAGATTACAGGCCGTTTTTCTGCCTACAATGATAATTTTGCTGGGGGGAATTGTGCTTCTGATTATCCTTGCGATATTTTTACCTATGATACAAATTATTACGGGATTGAGTGGCTGACACTCGTTAAATTATGCTCTTAATTACAGCAATACTAATCCTGTTTCTTTATGCAGTCCTGGGTTTTAAGAAGCCGACTATTGCACTGATTACTTCACCGATTGTTAGTATTGCCTTTGCCTATCTTTGTGCCTTCTTAAATCAATCTGAGTTGGTTTTAGTTGCACCTGTTATTTTTGCTGTGGCACTTATAGCGGTACTCAGTGCAAAACGTGAGCTTGATTCCAGACGATGGCCTCAAAGATGGGCAAAATGGACGCTTATAAGCCTCGGCATTCTTCTTGCCACAGTGAGTGCATTCGTCCTTTTTTGGCCCGGCGGTTCCCTCTTCTTTATAATTTTTATCGCTTTTGTGAGTTTCCTCATAAGCTATATTTCGACATCACGATATGCGATAGCAGCTTACGTTGTTTCCACAATTGGCTCGAGTATCAGACAGAACCTGCCATTGGCTATGGCTCTGGAATCAGCGGCGAGCGGACAAAACGATAAACGCTCAAGAATCCTGCGAAGTATAAAGAAATGGCTGGTTCAGGGCTATTCATTGAGCGAATCTATCAAGCGGGGGTATCCGAAATGTCCGGGCTACGCGGTGGCAATGATAACCGCCGCCGAAAAGATTGACCAGCTTCCGTATGCACTCAAAGCAGTCGAAGCCGATATGGTAGCCAAAGCTGATGAGAACAGGAGAATCAAAACGGTCTATCCTGTTTATCCGGCAATAGTGATAGTCTTTATGTCTTTTGTGGTATTGGCATTAATGAAGTTTGTCATACCGCAGTTCGAATGTATTTTAGAAGAAATGTTTGAAGGTAAAACCCTGCCGGCAGCTACTCAATTCTTAGGGTTCGTTGCGTATAACATTGGCTCGCTGTTTTGGATAGCGTTTGCATTTATCATCCTTGTGGTTGTTCCTGTTTCGATTCGCATTAAATTTCGGCCGCGCAGGCCGGATAAGCCGTATTTGATTTCTCGAATTAGTGACTCTGTCAAATGGCATTTGCCTGTTTCGCACTGGTTTGAAAATAATTACTCTATGGTACAGGTCGTTGAGATTCTAAGACTATCCCTTAATTCCGGCTGTACTGTCAATGAATCAATCGCCAACACTCTTAATTTAGATGTTAATAACTGCTTTAAGAAACGGCTCCAAAAATGGCTTGCTAAAGTAGAAACCGGCAACAACATCGCTGAGTCGGCCAGCAAAAGCAAACTAAGTAGTTCGCTGGCATGGGCTTTTGATGACAGGGTAAACCAGGGCAATACTTTGGCTATCTTAGAAACGCTGGAATCGTTCTATCGCTCAAACTACAGCTATCGCGTTAGTCTTGTACGGCTTATGATGGGACCCTGCGTAACAATTATTATGGGAACAATGGTAGGCTTCGTTGCTTACGCTATATTTTCCCCTATTGTTGTGATTATTAACCTTTTGGTAAGTTCTGTTACGCCGTAAATGGAGTAAAATTATGTCTGGTAAAAATAAAGACTACGGCGGTTTCTTATTGACGGAGTTGACGGTTGCGTTGGCTCTTTTAGGGATTCTTTTAACTTGTCTGGCACTATCGTTAAATGGATTTCGAAGGTTCAACAATTATCAGTTGGTAAGGCAACGATGCGTTGCAGCAGCACAAGCAGAACTTGACAGTATCATTGTTACCGGCAATCGAATTAGTCAGGAAAATTTCGGACAGCTATGGCCCAAATTGAGTGTTTTAGTTGAAAAATCGGATGGAACGGGTCAATGGAAAGGCCTAAAACTTATAAAAGTGAAGACAAAAGGCAAAAGCTTTAACAAGGACGTTGAAATTGAGTTATCCAGATATATTCTGGTCGAAGGAGAAAATTAGAGATGCACAAAGGTTTTTCATTAGTAGAGTTATTGGTGGTGCTGGCTGTTATTTCCATCGTGTCGGTTCCGCTGGCCAGATTGTCTACCGCTACCCTTCGCGATATCCCGAGGGCCTATAAAATGATAGAGTCCAACACAAGCATCCTCAATGCCTTGAAGCAAATAGATAAGGATGTCAATGTTGCAAAGGGATTTCCCAAATCATTTAATGGTGTTACCACAAATAGTGACACTCTTTTGATAGAACTGGCAAATGGTACAATTTGCTATCAGTTAAAAGATGGGGAAATTGTAAGACAAACATTGGCAAATAGCAAAGTAGAGCGCGATGAAAAAATTATAAATTGGGCAGTTCCACAAGGTAAAGTGAAATGGCGGGTCTGGCAGAAGAATGGTAAAGACTATGCTGTAGAAGTGAAAACCTATATAGAGCAAAAAAGCGGGGGGCGTTTGGAAAAGAAAATGGCCAATTCACATCTGTATTTCGTAGGCGCTTACCAAGAGGCTGTAAATTAAAAATGAGAAAAGAAAAAAGAGACGGTTTTGTTTTAGTGATTGTAATAGTAACAATCGCCTTAATCGGAGCAGAGATGCTCGTTTTAACTGGCAGTTCTAATACTATTCTATTCCAAGCCAATAACAGTTATCTTGAGGCCTGTGAGCAAAACCTGATAGCCAGTGGTTTAGCCTGGGCAAAAAAAAATATTAAAAATGAAAATATGAAAAGTTTTAACAAAGAGATAGAATTGGATTTGGCTGATATTAATGTCAAAAGAGCGGCATTAAGCGTTGCCATAGAAAAGCCTGAAAACAAACAAGCGGGAGTTCAAATAAACACTTCTTGCGGTCGCGGCAGACAAGTTCTTAGGCACAGGAAAAAATATCAGATTCAATTATGATAAATAAAAAATAACTGCTGGAACACGCAAAAACACAGGAAGCTACCGACACACATATCTGTGCCGGCGTTTCTGTTCTATTTCGAGTGGGCAAGTCTAATCCCTGCTAAGCAAAGGCGGGAAATATATTTGACATAAAACACGCTTTCAGAGATGACCCAACCGGACATCTTTTCAGCAGAGTATTAGGGCTACTAAGTGAAAGGTCTAAAAAGTGCCGGTGTGACTGGCAGACAAAATCATCCAGCGATGAGCATGATGACAGTGATGAATAATCTATTGGACTTGACGTCAGCAGTTGTTCACACTATAATTGGCCTCCAAAGTCTAAGGTAACAAAGGACTTACGGTATTATTTGTAAATTAAGGGTAACGGAATAGACGGATATAGCAGTTCTAAAGCCGTCCACCCCACCGTAATTGAGCAGACGATTCGCACTTTTGACTGTTAAGGGAATTGACAGTATATGCAGAAAATACTTATATTGCAAGCACTTAAAGATTTCGGCGCCCGTAGCTCAGCAGGATAGAGCATCGGTTTCCTAAACCGAAGGCCAGAGGTTCGAGTCCTCTCGGGCGTAATTGAGCGGACGATTTGCACTTTTGACTGTTAAGGGAATTGACAGTATATGCAGAAAATACTTATATTGCAAGTATTGCAAGCACTTAAAGATTTCGGCTCCCGTA
>CAJVYK010000157.1 GCA_913009865.1 uncultured bacterium | reverse complement strand
TAAAGTTGCCAGGTTGTTCCTTTCAGGTATAAACCAACGATAGCCACTTGCGGCACCACATTTCGGCTTTCGAAGCGGGTAAACAATCTGGCTCAGCCAATTGCTGCGAACGCAAATATCGGAATCGGCAAAAGTCAGCACCTCAATATCGGCGCCGATTTTCCGGTAGCAGTGAAGCAGATTATGAATTTTCTGACTGCAGGACTGTGCCCTGCCCGCAACCATAACCTGCACATCGCAGACCTTCGAGCTTTGGCTTAGCCGGTCTTTCAATTCACATAACGGGACATAGGCAGGGTCCAACGCATCGGCAACCACAAACCACAGCAGATAATTTTCGTAGTCCTGATTAAAAAATGATGTGATATTTTCCCGGAAATCCAAATCCTGTCCCTTACACGGGACAATCAGGACGGCCCTCGGCTGATATGATGAACGTTTTCTTTCGTACCTGGCCAGTACATAGCGGTAATTGCGGTACATCTGGCCCAGAAAGATTAACTGTGCCAGAATCGCTGTCAGGGCAATATAGTAATACCAATCCATAAGTTCGTCTCTCGTCGTGGCACGGGCTTCCAGCCCGTGAAAACACGGCCAGGCCTGTCCCGAGCGAAGCCGAGGGGATGGCCGTGCCACCACGGGTCACAATATAGAAGCCAATGGTACTATCGAGTTAATTAACATCTCAACGGTGCAGGATTTTGCCAGGTCGACCGAGAGCAAACAGCCGTGATTGTGGTCCGAGGCAATAATTATAAGATTCTCGCCAGCCCGGCTCCAGCCCTGCGGCTGTGGCTGATGGCCGAGAACGAAGATGTCAACGTCAAAGAGCTTAGCCATTTTATCCAGCAGGCTCTGGCTCATATTTCTGCCCCAGGTTAGAAGGTAAACAGAGCCTGGCTTTTCACAATCGCTCATTATAAGCTCCCTTTCCAGAATCCGCTGGTCGAACTCATCTATGTAACTATCGCTGGGCAGCGAATGCGACAGCCATATTTTATTATCACATCTGACCGCTAATGGTTGCGAAAAAAGAAATTGTTTCATCGCCAGCTCAACTTCAGTGCCGGCCTGCTGGAATTCGTGATTCAGAGCCAATCGCATTGACCGGTTCATTTCCCTGCCGTCTTTCATTACTTCACTGTTACTGATAAATGAGGTGTCGTGGTTTCCCATAATTATGTGTACGCGGTCGGGGAAGCTTAATTTGTAACCAACAGCATCAAACAACAGTTTGTAAGATAAACAGCCCCCTCTCGAATCCTCCGGGCCTCCATGTATGAGTTCCTGCAGAACGAGGTGCCTGTCGGGATTGCTGACTAAATCAGCAAAGGCAACCGCTCTTTCAAAGTTTCGCCGATGCCCGTGAATATCGCCGGTTACAACGAGACTGCCTTTGGCAGGTAGGCAAATCAAATTACCCCTCCGAAACTTATCTGCCCGGTTTGCTTCGGCCCCCCTGTTCAGTAAATCAACTATTGTTTGAGACATTTCCCTGTTCTCAATGTCGTTATATCCAGCAGGACGGCTCTGCCAAGCTCGTATCAAGTATCAAGCATTAACCCATTTATGCTTTACGCTTTTATTTACTTTTTTTCTTGCCACCCAATATGCTGTGCACCATCAGGTCCAGCCTCGATATAACCGTCAACATATCACGCGGACGCTGTGCGGGGTCGTCTTTGACACAATCCATTACAAGTTTTGAGACTCCGAGAGGTATCTGCTTTTTCATTTCGTGCGGCGCTCGCAGGGCCCGGGGAACTGTCAGGCCAAGATTGTTCTTTTTAGGTATCAAGGTCGGGACGTTGTCTCCGGTAAGGGCCCAGTACATTGTCGCACCCAGATTAAAGATATCGGTTTTTGGGCCGAGCGGCCTGCGTTTAACCTGCTCAGGCGCAATGTAATCCGGCGTGCCCTGAATGCGCTGCTTTGTTGTTCCGATTTTGCAGCTCTGACCGAGGTCTATAATTTTAATCGAGCCGGACTTGCTCAAAAGGATGTTATTGGGCTTTATATCGCAGTGAACAAATCCCTCTCTGTGCATAGCGTCAAGGCCGCCTGCAACCATTCTGAATACGAGCAGCACATCGAGCAAACTCAAAGTGGGACTATCTTCGAGAGTTCTCGCTTCGAATAGTTCCATAGAAAGCAGCATCTCTTTCACTTTGAACATACTGCGTATTTTCTTTAGTTTGTAGCACTTGCGGACATAAGGATGGTCTATCCGCCGGGCCACTTTATATTCGGCCTCCACCTGCTCGAAGATTCTCGAATCTTCCGGCCTTTCAAAGATGACCCGCTTTAGAGCGACTTTGGTTTTGTCCTGCTCATCGGTTGCCATGTAAATTGTGCTGCGAGCACCGGTCCCGATACGTTTGATTATGCTGAAACCGCCTACGTTGAGTATATTTTTAGCCATATTGTCCGCAACAACCTGAAATTCAACTATCTACCAATATTTTACTTGTTTTCTATAAGACGCTCTAAGCCGGCCTTTTATTCCATTAATTTTGCATTTTAACAATATAACCACTACGAATATGAAATCGCATTGTATATAGAACTGCAAACCAATTCAATCAGGCGTTGCAGATTTAATAATTTACAATATAACCAGTTGCTTGTCCAATATTACTGCGATTTTTCACGGTATTGACTCAAAAAGATAAGGGATAACAGGCTACATCATAACCGGTCCCCAGCGGCTGGTTACGGATTATATAATCCTGGCCTATACAGGTAAACTCTGCTAATATATGTGCCGGCCGGTTCTTAACTTCAGCCGAAAATGAATTGGCGGGAAGAAAAACAACGGCTGACATACTGTGTCCCGATGGGAGGTTTTAAGGTGGCGGTGCTGAAGAAACAGCTCGGTTTGCTCGATGTATTCGCCGTGGCAGCGGGGGCAATGATAAGCTCAGGTTTATTTATTCTGCCTGCCATTGCATTCGCAAAAGCAGGTCCCGGCATCATATTGTCATATTTTTTCGCATCGGTTTTGATAATTCCCAGCGTTCTGAGCAAAGCCGAATTAGCTACTGCAATGCCGCGGTCGGGCGGAACATATTTTTACGTTGAACGAAGTTTAGGCCCGATTCTGGGCCTGTTTAGCGGATTGGCCGGCTGGTTTTCACTGGCCTTGAAAAGTGCCTTTGCCGTTGTCGGGATGGCGGTATTCATTGAGTTACTGATAGAGATGCTCTTCGCTCAGCAGGCGTTGCAGCTTAGCCCGTGGCATCTCAAGTCGATAGCCGCCCTCTGCTGCCTCGGCTTTACCGCCCTTAACATCGTGAGCGTCAAACATACCGGCAGATTCCAGGTTCTGCTGGTGGGGATACTGTTGGCAATACTTGCATTTTTTATTCTTTTCGGCGTAAGCGCCGTTGAAGCCGCCAGGTACAGCGGGTTTCTTGAGAAAGGTTGGCTGTCGGTATTAGCGACTGCGGGTTTAGTTTTCATAAGTTTTGGCGGTCTGACTGGAATTGCCAGTATTGCCGAAGAAGTCAAGCATCCCGGCAGAAACCTGCCGTTGGGGATGTTCCTGGCCTGGTTTGTCGTAACGCTGTTTTACATCGGTGTAATCACAATTACAGTAGGTGTCCTGAATGGCCGGGAGCTGGCCGGCAGTTATATGCCGATATCGCTGGCGGCGGGTAAATTTATGGGGCCGGCGGGATTTGCCATTCTTAGCTTAGCCGCCATAGCCGCTTTTGTAACCACGGCAAATGGCGGCATACTCGCCGCCTCCCGCTCGCCTATGGCTATGAGCAGGGACCAATTGTTTCCGCCGCTCTTAGCTCGCGTGAATAATCGCTTCAAAACCCCTCACCTCAGCATACTGCTCACAGGCGGATTTATGGTTGCGGCAATCGTTTTTCTTGATATTGAGGTGCTGGTTAAAACGGCCTCGACCTTAATGATAATACTTTTCATTCTTGACAACGCCAGCGTGATTATAATGCGTGAGAGCAGGATACAAAGCTATCGGCCGAAGTTCAAATCACCATTATACCCCTATATACATATCCTTGCTATCGTCGCTTATAGTGCTCTGATTATCGATATGGGCAAAGTACCGCTGCTTATTTCCGCCGGCTTTATCGGTTTGAGTGCAGTATGGTTCGGCCTGTATGTTTCCAGACGGGTGCAGAGGGCCTCGGCATTGATGCACATCGTAGAACGAGTTACCGACAGGGAGCTTAAAACCGTTA
>CAJVYK010000156.1 GCA_913009865.1 uncultured bacterium | reverse complement strand
CCTCCACTCTTTCCCTACCCGACCCCCTTCCGACCTAACCGTTGATTCAGGCAGGCAGATCGAACAGGTGGCAACCTGCTCAGCAAACCAGGACGCCGAGATTGGCAAAAAAATGGCTGAGGCGATGGACAAGGTCGGCAAAGACGGTGTTATTACTGTCGAAGAAGGACAATCACTGGAGACAACGGTCGAGCTGGTCGAGGGTATGCAGTTCGATAAAGGATACCTCAGTCCGCACTTTATTACTAACCTGGAGAATATGACAGTTGTACTGGAAAAACCATATATACTGGTACATGAAAAGAAAATAAGCTCTATAAAATCACTCGTCCCGCTGCTTGAAAAGGTATCCAAACAGGGCAGGCCGCTGCTGATTATCGCTGAAGACGTCGAGGGCGAGGCGCTGGCTACGCTGGTTGTCAATAAATTGCGGGGAGTGCTGCAGGTAGCCGCTGTCAAGGCGCCGGGCTTCGGTGACAGACGAAAGGCAATGCTAAGCGACATCGCTGTCCTGACAGGGGCACAGGCCATTTTCGAGGACCTCGGACTGCAGTTAGAAAATATCGAACTGGCTCAGCTCGGTATGGCCAAACGAATTACCATCGACAAGGACAACACCACCATTATCGAAGGGGCCGGCAAAACAGATGATATTAAGGGCAGAATCGAGCAGATTAAAACCGAAATTGATAAATCCACCAGCGATTACGACATCGAAAAACTGCAGGAACGGCTCGCAAAACTGGCCGGTGGTGTGGCTCAAATCAATGTCGGAGCTGCAACTGAGGCGGAAATGAAAGAAAAGAAAGCGAGAGTAGAAGACGCACTGCACGCCTGCAGGGCGGCGGTGGAGGAAGGTATCCTGCCAGGAGGAGGAGTATCAATGCTCAGAGCTTTACTCACACTGGATAAAGTCAAGGCCAGCGGAGATGTGAAAATCGGTGTTGATATCGTTCGACGGGCATTAGTGGCCCCGATTAAACAAATCGCTAAAAACGCAGGACTGGACGGCTCGATTGTGGCACAGAAAGTTATAGAAAGCAACGAGAAGAACTTCGGCTATGACGCTATGCAGAAAAAATACGGCGATATGATTAAGTTCGGCGTGATTGTGCCGACAAAGGTCGAAAGGGCCGCACTGCAAAACGGCGCCTCAATCGCTTCGCTGCTATTGACCACCGATGCGATAGTCAGCGAAATTCCAGAAAAGAAAGAAACACCGCCGGCAATGCCGCCGGGAGGTGGAATGTACTAATTCGTCGCTCGTGACTCGTGACTCGTCGCTCGTCAGGATACGGGGCACGAGTCACGGCTCACGGGGCACGATTATGAGCTTTCGTTTTTACACAAATGCAATCTCACAGGCATCCAGAACCGTTGCGGCAGGAATTCTTACCGTAGGGCTGGTACTGATTGGCTTCGGGTTTATGATTTACCTGCTGCCGAGGTTTTTCGCAACACTTGCTGCAATAGTATTCTTTGTTGCAGGGCTGGGCTGCGGGATTACCGCTGTCAAAATCTTTTTAGCACTGAGACATTTAGATAAACTTGATTCCGATAATCCTGAAACATACAGGAAAAACGTCCGAATTCATACCGAAGAATACTACGATGATTAGCGAATCTTCAGGGTGGCCAGAGCGATGGCGGCGAAGGCGGCGGCCAGAAGCCAAAAACGTACTACAACCTGCGGCTCACTCCAGCCAATCAAATGAAAATGATGATGGATAGGGGCACATCTAAAGAGACGTTTGCCCCCGGTGTATTTGAAATAACCAACCTGCAAGACGACACTGACCAATTCGAGGACAAATACGCCGCCAATAATTAAAAGCAGGATTTCATTTCTCGTAACCAGTGCGCCGTAACCCATCGCCGCCCCCAACGGCAGTGAACCCACATCGCCCATAAATGTCTGGGCGGGATGACAGTTGTACCATAAGAAGCCGAGCACGGCCCCTAAAATTGCCGAATAAAAAATGCTTAATTCGCCGGCATGCGGTATGGCGGGCAGAAGAAGATAGCTGGCCCAGGTAACAGGGCTGGTTCGGGTCATCGTCTCAGAGGCGACGTAGCAAAGCAGTACCAATACGAAACTGACCATACCAACGCAGCCGGCTGCCAAGCCATCCATACCATCAGTCAGGTTGACAGCGTTGCTGGTGGCTGATATATAAAAAATCGCTATCAATACGAACATCCAATTGGCCAACGGCAGGCCATGCTTATAGAACGGCAGCCAGAATAATTTACCGTCGGTTATGTTGGCAAAATCAGTGTATAAAAATGAGGCTATCAGAACAGCTCCGCCGATTTGAAAAAGTAACTTCTCCCAGGGCTTCAGTCCGTTCCTGCTGCGATGGTGAATGTCGCTGGTGAGCTTGAGCCAGTCGTCAACACCACCAAGAGCGCTAAACCATACCGTTAAAATAATCGCCTTTTGAACAAAAGGATTGTTCAACTTTGCCCACAGCAACGTGGTGGACAGAACCGAAAGAATGATAATCAGGCCGCCCATTGTGGGTGTATTGGCCTTGGCTTTGGTCAATTCGTCCAGAGCAGCGTGGTGGAACATCGAACGGTCGCCAATCTTTTTGCGCACAAGAAAACGAATAATCGCAGGGCCGAGCAAAAGGGCTATCAGGAAACTGGTCAAAACAGCTGCCACGGAACGAAACATCACATCCTGATAGGCATAAAAGCCAATCCTGTGGGTAAAAACATCACGCAAATACCATAACAAGTGGTATATCATTTTGTACAAATCCGAAATATGAAATTCGAAGCACGAAACAAATTTCGTATTTAGCCGAAAAGCTCCTTTAGTTTTTCAACAGCCGCTTCCAGTTTAGCTGCCCGTGAACCTTTGACCAATACTATATCGTAATCTTTTATGAAATCTTGCAAATTATTACAGACTGAAAGGGTATCTTCGAAACATTTTGTCTGTAAATCGCAGTCAGCATTTCCCTTTGCAGCTTCGGTAGTAACTTTTGCAAATTTGCCAACGGCCAGTAAAAGTTGTACTTTAGCACGTGCGACAGAAGCGCCAAGCTCGGCGTGCAAGGGCTCGGCCTGCTGTCCAAGTTCAGCCATATCGCCGCAGATAAAAACCAGCCGGCCATTTTTAGCTGAGCCAATATCAGCCAGTATGTCCAGTGCATTTTTCATTGAAGCCGGGTTTGCGTTGTAACAATCGTTTAATACCGTCAGTGTCCCTGTCTGCAACAGTTCAACACGCTTATGAACGGCAGGCAGAGTCTTTACCGCCTGCGCGAAATCATCGATAGTTACTCCAAATCGGCTGCAAACAGAGAAGGCGGCAAGTGCATTTTCAACATTGCCCCGGCCGGGTAACGGCAAGAGAACCTCAGTGCCGTCGATAGTGAAACTACCGCCAAAGCCACTACAAGTAATGTTACGAGCCTGTATATCGCAACCGTCGGATTTGCCGAAAGTTGTGAAGCTGATGCCTTTGTCGCGGCAGGGGTCAAGTAACTGTTCAAAATCGGCATTGACTATAAAAATCCCATCGGGTTGCAAGCCCTCTGATATGGATAACTTTTCCTGTATAATCGTTTGCAGATTACCGAACCCGGACAAATGGGCGGGATAAACGTTGGTTACAACTGCTATGTCGGGCTGAGCGATTCGGGTCAGGTAAACAATCTCGCCGGGGCAATTACTGCCAAGCTCAACAATAACGATTTTATCTTCGGGGTCAGCGCCGAGCAGTGTTAGAGGCAGGCCGATATTATTATTAAAATTCTTCGGCGCCTGATAGCAACGGTAATGCCGGCTCAAGATATGATAAACGATTTGCCTTGTCATTGTTTTGCCTGCCGAGCCGGTTATTGCGACCACCTTAAAGTTCATTTTCCGACGATATTCTGCGGCAAAACAGCCAAGGGCTTTCACGGTATCCTTAACCCTGAGTATCTCGTATTGCGTACCTGCCGAGATGTGTCTCTGGCACGGCTGGTTGCGTATGGCGTATTGCGTGCTGACCACAGCACAAGCAGCACCTCTGGCAAAGGCATCAGGTACATAGTCGTGGCCGTCGAAATTTTTGCCTTTGACGGCAAAAAAACAATCACCGGCTTCAATAGTTCGTGAATCAACACTTATGCCGGCGAAATAAAAAGAGTGACTCGTGACTCGTGACTCGTGACTCGCTTTCACTATTTCGGCCAGTGTTTTGATTGAGAATTTTTTCATATTCGTATTTGAATAACTGCAAAAATAAGCAGGCCAAA
>CAJVYK010000155.1 GCA_913009865.1 uncultured bacterium | reverse complement strand
AGGTACATCGCAATCCGCAGGAATATTACTCTGTTTGTCCCCTCAAGCAGATCAAGCAATTCACTTACCTTCCCCGGTTCTTTATCGATCAGAACCCTCCCGGCCTCACAGATACCCTTAACCAATAAAGTCTTTATCTCCGGGTGTTGCATATCAATATTATCTAAGTCCCCCATCGCTAATCCGTAACCGAAGGATTTGCTTGCGTCATATCCTTCCTCTCCCTTTCCATCTTTATCCAGAGTTTCAAGGCATCGGTTTAATATCTTAATCAGCACTCTAACTGCCCGCTCAGGCTCCGCTTCCCACACCTTACTGTAATGCTCCAGCATCAATGTGCTGTATTCGTCTGTAGAAAATTTAGCAACAATATCTTTTCCAAAGGTTTTCTCCTCAGATACCCATGCACCAAGAAGAGCCTCCGCAACCTCAAACGCTTTATCAGGATGATTAGTCATCAGCTTAATCATCAGTTCTGCCGATGACATGCCTGTAGCATACCACCACCTGTTTCCCTGCTCATCAAGATACTTTGTAACCACCCCGATGCCTTTGATAGCTGTTTCCTCGGGCATCTTTACGATTGCTCTGATCAATGTCCCCTGAATATTAATATCTTGGGCTTCGAGCTTTTCTATTATCCCAAGTACAGCCTCAGCTTTAGTCTCTGCGCATTGTTTCAAGTAATGCGCTTTGTACTTACCAATCATCCCGGTCTCTTTTTCCCTAAGTTCTTCAAACTCCCCGGCCTCGTCAAGCAACTCAACCCACCCCGGATCCAAAACATCATAAAAGTACAAGGACAACTCAACATCATCCTTGATTATCTCAAGAACCTTTTTAAGATTAGCCTTGGCAGGCGTAGAAAGCTCCCTCAACTCCTTTAATTTACTAGCATTTTCATAGTACGCATTCATTGCAACAACCGCCTTATTCACCTGGATCTTTTTCGTGTTCATAAGATGCTTTAAGTAGTTTTCTACGTGGTTTTCTACGCATATCCCTTATATCTTTAAACCAATCAGTCCACTCCACACGCTCCTGATAAATAACAACTTTGATTTTCAAATCCGCAAGAAATTCCATCTTTTTATTTCTCTCTTCCTTTATCATCCGTTCCAAATCATCGCCCCCTTGCAAACGCCCTTCCTTTGCTTTTATTCCCATATCCTCTGGCATAAGCGCATAGTGCTGGATGTTGTCAAGCTTTGATTTATAGCTAACCTTCTTTTCCCTACCTACCTCGTCATTTTGTTTTATCCTATTGTAAAATATATTCAGGGCATTCAAGGCATATTTGTCGTTGAAGCTTACTCCGATAAAGACTATCGTCCATTCTTCATACAAGTGACGCAGAAATTGTTCCAAATTGTCATTCACTCTATCGTTATCCGATTGCGATGGATAAAACGTGGTGTAATCATCAGTCTTAAAGACTATGCATTTTTCGTTGGTGCTACCATGCAAATAGCTTACAGAATAGTCGGTATTCAGGGCTTTTATCTGGAGATCAAGAAGATTTTGTATAGTATTTGTATCTGTCCTTCCCTCCAATTCTCTCTCCATTGCGTTTTTAAAACTATCATCAAAATTAGTTGTTACCACATGTCGTGCTGTGTCAACTATATCTCGCTGCTGATTTGAACACCGCGCATTTGTTGCCCGAAGTTTTTCCCTCAATATTTCATAGTAACGACTTTCTCTACCTTGTCCACGCAGAGCATCAAACGCTTTTTGTGCATACTCAGGGTATTCGCTCTCAAGCACTTCTTCAACATCCGGCATATCCAAGTCAGGTTCTGATTTCTTGAATACCTGCAAAAGTTCTTCCCAAGAGATGGGCATTCCATCTCCATTTGGAATTCCTGCTCCCGCAAAGACAATGAAATCCCGCTCCGCCAAGTCAGCAATCATATTGTTCTTAGGGTTGCACATCCGTTCCCTGCCCAATAACCACCAAACAAACTACAAATCATCACAACATTAAAGACCACATATAACTATTAGACACTCCATCCCTCTCTCCTGTCCAAAGCTCTGTGGCTAAGCAAAGCTTTCAATCTTTTCCTTGCATATCTTTTTGGTTACCAGTCACGGACTGGATTTGATATTGGTTTTGGTTCTTAAGAGCGTTTTTTCAAGCAAAAGAGTTTATCTTCTCGGTGCATATCTTTTTTGTCAGTTTTTGCAATAGCTTCACACGTTTGGCTAAATACTCTAATTGCTTCTTTGTAATCTTATAATCCTTCTTGTAACGGGCGTCGATGTAGGCCTTCTTCAACAGTTTAAAAGCTTTCGGCAGATGTGAAGGCGATTTCTTCATAAGGGGTATTATGCAGAACAGTTGTTGGAGAGTAAAGGGGAAAATGGAAGGGGGTAAATATAACGCCCCCCCGAAATACTCCCCCCAGCACAGGGGTGGGTAAAACAGAATATCCAATATCAAATAAAGAATTTCGAATTACGAAGGGAGTGTTACGTCGCCGTGCCGGCGACGATGAAAATATAACCCCCGGCGGAGCCCGTTTAATTGATTATTTACTATTGAGAAAAGAGATTCTTCACTTCGTTCAGAATGACAAAAAACGTCGCCGTACCGGCGACGGCTAAACGATAAGGAATCGCTGGAAGTATCGTAAGCGAATATATAAAATTGTTGCCTGATAGAGAAAATTGGGTTACTTTATCTCACAGCTGGATAAATTTGTTTTTTTACCGCCGTAGGGGTAATTCAATGCTGGACGAACAAAAACAACTATTGCAGCAGATTCAGGTTTTGCTCGAAGAGGGTGAGCCCAAAGCATTGAGCCGGCTGCTCAGCGAGCAGCGGGCAAGCGATATCGCTGAAATCGTGGAACTTCTCGATAATGAGCAAAGACGCACCATCTTCGATGTGTTGGACAAATCAGTCTCTGCGGAGGTGCTGGAAAAGGTCGATGAGGCCAGGCGAGCAGAAATCTTCGAACTACTCAAAGACGATGAGGTAAAAAATATCGTCTCCGAGCTTGACCTCGATGACGCCGCCGACCTGCTTGCCGAACTCTCTGATGCAGAAAGCAGGGAACTGCTTAAGAGCATAGCACCAGCCGAGTCAGCTAAGATTAAAAAACTGATGAGCTACTCCGAAGACTCGGCAGGCGGAATTATGGACCCTGTCTTGATAAGCGTCCCTGAAAATGCTACCGTCGCGGAGGCCATCAGTAAAATCCGCGCCGCCGAAATCGATGAAGATTTCTTTTCCGTCTATGTTGTAGATAAAACCGGCAGATTCCTCGGTGATGTTCGTATCCGGCTGCTGCTGACCAGCCCCGAAAACACAAAGATAAGCAGTCTGATAGACCCTGATACCATTTATGTTACCGCCGATGCCGACCAGGAGGAAGTTCGAAACATATTTAGTAAAAACGACCTGATTGTCGCACCGGTTCTCGATAAAAACCATAAACTCATCGGCCGAATCACTGCCGACCGTATCATCGAGGTTGCAGAGGAAGAAGCTGCTGAGGATATATATGCGATGGCTGGTACGGACGCCGACGAGCTGGACAAAATATCTGTTTTTCACGCCGCACGAGTCAGAATGACATGGCTCTTGCCGTGCCTAATCGGTACAGGGGTAACCGCTTTAGTTATGATGTTCTTCGAGCACAATAACCGCCTGATTTATGTGGCAGCGGTTGCTTTCGTGCCTATGATTGCCGCCATCAGCGGTAATGCAGGGCTGCAGACCTCGGCTATTGTCGTTTCCGGACTGGCTACGGGCCATCTTGTCGCACTGAAATTGAGCCAGGTTTTTAATCGTGAAGTGCGAATAGCTCTTTTAATAGCGTTAAGCTGCGGGATATTGGGCGGCCTGGCCTGCGCTGTTTTACTTAACTCCAAGGCGCCTTCAGAGAATATAGCGCCTGTGCGGCTTATCTTTGCCTTCGGCACGGCTATGTTCTCGGCAATAATGGTTTCCACAACGCTCGGATTATTTCTGCCGTTTTTATTCAGAAGAATCGGTATAGACCCTGCCATAAGTTCCGGACCACTGGTTACGACCGCAAACGACTCGATAAGCGTTGCGATTTATATGACTCTGACGCTGCTGCTTGTACAGTAAACAGGGCGAATAGCCGAGGACCTATAACCAGTAATAATCCTTTGTTATTTACGTTAAAAATCGGTTATTGCCAAAGCATCACTCAAACTTAGGGGTTTTTTGAAAAGTATTTCGGGAGGATAATTCACTCAAGGCGCACTCCTTGTGTATGACGATGTAAGGGGTAGTTGACAATTTCCCGTAAACCCTTATTACACAAGGAGGTGCA
>CAJVYK010000154.1 GCA_913009865.1 uncultured bacterium | reverse complement strand
CTGACGCTTTTGCCCGTGGACATAAAAGATTGGAGTTCGTCGGCTGGTGGGGCATTATTCTCGGATTTGTCATTATTACGTTTTATCCGGTAATCCTGGCGTATTGTTTCAGTTTTCTGGGCTATAGTATCAAGGGGATTTTTAACGGGGGCAAACTGCCCTGGGCCGGCGAGGGAATAGAAGGAGTTCAGAAAGCAAGGGATTTCTTTAATGACTATCTCGGCTATCAAAAAGGCAATGCGCTTGGAGCGATACGGCCCAACATTGTCCTGATGCTGATTGTCGCCTGGGCTGCGATGTATTTTTGCATATTCAGGGGCGTAAAGTTGGTTGGCAAAATCGTCTGGCTTACGGTTCCGCTGCCGTGGTTAATGCTGCTGGTGCTTACCGTCAACGGCCTGATGCTGCCGGGCAGTATTAAAGGATTAGCGTACTACCTGAACCCCGATTGGTCTGAACTGGCAAACGCTGCAACCTGGCAATATGCCTTTGGGCAGGCGTTCTTCTCGCTAAGTCTTGCATTTGGCGTAATGATTACTTATGCCAGCTTTCTGCACAGAAGAAGTGACATCAATAACAACGCAGCGATTATCGGCCTTGCGGATTTTGCAACAAGTTTTGTTGCCGGCTTGGCCATTTTTGCCACGTTGGGAGCAATGGCTTTTGTTACAGCCCAGGCCGGCAACCCTGTAGGGGTCGAGGATGTGGTTGACGGGGGGCCGGGGCTTGCCTTCGTCGCATTTCCGTATGCACTGGCGCAACTGCCGGGCTCGGCGTGGTGGAGTTTCCTTTTTTTCTTTACTCTTGTAACATTGGGGATTGATTCTGCTTTTTCAATTACCGAATCAGTGCTCGCCGCAATTATCGACAAAACCGGCTGGAAGCGCACCATCGTACTGCCGGCGATGAGCTTGGTTGGCCTGGGTGTTGGGCTTATCTATGCAACCAGAGGCGGGCTGAACTGGCTGGGTGTAGTAGCAGATTCTATCGATGGTACCTGGGGAATTGGGTTTGTCGGTCTGCTCGAATGCGCGGTGCTCGGATGGCTATGGCGAATCGATATTCTGCGCCGCCATGCTAACGACCGAAGTGACTGGAAACTGGGCAAATGGTGGGAGTACCTGATTCGAATCTTCATCCCAATTATTCTGGGTTCGCTATTTATCTGGAGTCTGTTCGGCGACTTGACAAAAGAGGGTGGATTCCTTCGCAACCCCGCTGGAGAGTGGATTTTACCCAATTGCGTCGGGTTATCGATTATGATTTTAGCTCCGGTTGCGGCGGTACTCGTCAGTTTAGTCAGAGGGCGTAGAGATAAAGAGCAGGGCTGCTCAGTCGGGGCCGGCTTTCAAATCAAAGGACGCACCGGCGGTGTCATGGCCCTTATTCTTGCCGCAGCTTCGGCGGTTATGGTGGTAATCTCGTTTAAATTAGCGGTTCTCGGTCGTAACGAAAAAATCCTGCTGTGGCTATCGTTCGGCTCAGCTGTGGTTGCGCTCATCGTTAGTAATTATCTGCTTAACAAGCACAACAGTTCAACCACTGAGGTATCATGGTTTGCCCGCTGGGCCGGGATGCTTGCTACGCTCGACATCAGCGCTTTTATCGCATTATGTTTGATTTATTCCACACATCAGGAAGAAGCGGCGGAATCAGTTTCGCCCTCACAGAGCCAACTTAGTGGAGTATCTTACTTAATCCTGAGTGTTGTTTTCTTATTGATTATTGGTGGTTTTGCGTGGTGTTTTTACCGTGCTATAATGGGAAAGGACAAATCTGCCGAGCCACAGTCTCCCGACGAAGTCGGCGACGAGAGCCTCGCCGGGTAAATATGATGCGGATATAAGCGAATGAAGGCCAGCGATTGATAATTTTTACTAAATTTTGCTGTATTGTTCCGTCGTTTTTACTAAAATTTGCACTAAAATGTTTTTCGGATGGTTTGTAACTTATTGATTCTAAAGCAGTTATATTTTCCGAGTTACTACTTTTAAGCCGTAGGTCGCAGGTTCGAGTCCCAACACTCTCATTGCCCCTGGCAAAAGACCATAATTATAGTGTTCTCGTTGACACAGGGGGTTAAAATGTTTCTGTGCCAGCCCCTCCGTTATACAGGGCTTCAATTTCACTTCTCGACAATGCTTTGTTAAATATCATTACGTTATCCATAGCACCATCGAATTTTTTGTCTCCCTCAGCCCATCCGATCGTTAACGGCGCAGCTGCATTAGGAATCTGCGTTGCATTGATTTCTGAGCCATCGGAAACACCGTTTCTATAGAAAGTATAAGTATCGCCGCTGCGCGACAGGCCTATAAAATACCATGTCCCTGCCTGGGCAATCCACGAATTTCCTTCGATTATTTCACCTTTAACGTTTGGAATATTTATGTGAAGCAGTGTCCTGCTACTTCCTGGGTCATACGAAAATATCCACTTATTTGTCTGTCCGCCGCCTTCATCGTGGGCGACGAGAGCGGACTCCCACCAGTGCGAATTGAGTGTGTCGAATTTTACCCAAACCATAATCGTGAAGTCGTTGTTAAGCGTCCATTCATCTCGGTCTGGTACACTTATATAATCACCGGTACCATTAAAAGTGAAAGCACCATTGATTTTACCGGTAGTGCTTAAAGTGGAAGTGTTCTGTTGGGCGGTTCCATCATTGTTTGTACCACTACTGTCGGCTACAATAGTGCTGGCACCATTATCATTCATCTTCCAATGACCAACCAAGCCGTCAACTGCGGTGCTGGTGTTTACTGTAATGGTTATGGTCTCGAAATCTATGAAGTTGCCATCCGGAGCTTCGAATGTGACTTCGTAGCTGCCTGCGTCACTTAAACCAGGTGTCCAGGCGAAAATATTTGAAAAAAAAAGCGGGTCAGTCGGTAAATTATGGTCGTTTATATCAACTACGGTATTGGGGTCCGGAGTGTTTACTTCGAAAGTCAGTTCTGTGCCGGCATCAACTTGCTTATCACCAATTGGGTCAAACACAAGAGAACCCACCTCGTTGAAAAGACTTAAAACTTCATCTGCAGTTAAAGCTCGATTATAGGCGCGCACTTCATCGATAATGCCGTTAAAGGCTTCGGTTCTGTCTGAGCTATTTCCATTATTGCCGATGTCTGCATAAGTTTCTAATGTTGATAAACCTGCGTATGTTCCAGTTGCTTTGGAATCTCCATTTACATAGACGGCATAATTTGTTCCATCCCAGGTAAGGGTGATGTGGTACCAGGTATGTGCATCTAAGTCTTGGATATTTATATGTCTTGAATGAGAATCGCCCAGTCCTAAACCAAGGTATGTATCATCAGTATAGATCTGTATCCGGTTAGCCCAGACAGGTTGGGTGGTATGACCAAAGAGATAGTGTGATGCTGAAAAGCTCTCAGCATAGGCCCAGAGAGAGACGGTTCCGTTGTTTACATCCCAATTTGCTGTTGGAATTTCAACCGCATCATCAACTCCGTCGAAGCTTAGGGCACCATCAATTCTTCCTGTAGTCCAGGCTGGGCCATTAACCAAGGTTGCTGTATTGCTATTGCCCGAAGAATCTGCAGCACTGGTACCATTCACATCATCGAACTTCCAGTAGCCGACTGGACCGTCGATTGATGTTACTGTGATAGTAATTGTCTCAGAATCCTGCGCCTGGCCATCGCTTGCGATAAATGTAACATTGTAGTCGCCTGCCTGCTCATACGTTGGTGTCCAGCTAAAGCTCTGACTGGCAAAAGTCGCCCCACTCGGCAGATCCTGAGCCGAATATGTTATCGTATTACCATCAGCATCAGTAGCACTTACTGTGAAAGTTAAAGCAGAATTCTCATTCACAGACTTGTTACCTATCGCCACTAAAGCCGGTGCAGAACTGTTGGAATCAGCTGTCCAGATACTGCCATAGTTTGCACGGTAGGTATCCCACATATCTTCAGTAAACCTGTTCCATTGCCTATACCAAGTGCCAGTATTTCCAAGGTCAGCATGTTTCTGCATATAACGGTCCATGTAATCGAAAAGCGCGTTATGGTTCCAATCGCTTTTGGCATCCATAATATGAGCAGCAAGAACAAAGCCTGCCCATGCATTTGCAGTGCAAGTATTGCGATATGAAGCATTCCAGTTCGCACCATCATATGTAGGAATAGTTGAATGGTTGATACCCCAATAGATCGGAAGAGCACACGTCTGAACTCCAGTCACATTCCTTTATCTCGTATGCCGTCTTCTGCTTGAAAAAAAAAACCACCCCCACCCCCCCCCCCCCCACACCCACCCACATCCCCGAACATCCCCTTACTATCCTCTAATCCGCAGCGCAGTAC
>CAJVYK010000153.1 GCA_913009865.1 uncultured bacterium | reverse complement strand
CAATCTCGTTGTTCACGCAGGTCACGGCCTGACGTACCGTAATATCGCACCCGTGGCACGCATCAGGGATCTTTGTGAGTTCAATATCGGCCACAGTATCGTAGCAAGGGCCGTTTTCGTCGGCATAAGGCAGGCAACTGCTCAAATGATAGAGTTGATAGACAAATTTAGCTGTTAGTCCATAGTTATGAATTCATAGACTATGAACAATGAACTACGAACTATGAACTACGAACAAGGAGATTAAAAATGTTTACAGGTGCAATGGTGGCGTTGATTACGCCTTTCCAGGACGGCGAAATAGATTTTCGAACGCTTGATGAGTTGATTGATTTCCAACTGGAAAACGGCATAGATGGAATAGTGCCGGTCGGTACCACTGGCGAATCACCCACTCTAAGTCACGAGGAGCACAAAAAGGTTATCGAAAGAGTTGTCAAGGCCGTGGGCGGTAAAGTCCCCGTAATCGCAGGGGCTGGCTCAAACTCAACCGCCGAGGCCATTGAGCTTGCCGCTTACGCCAGGAAGGTCGGTGCAGACGCAACTCTTCAGGTTGACCCGTACTACAACAAGCCCACACAGGAGGGCTTTTACCAGCATTTCAAAGCGGTAGCCGAAGAGGTTGACCTGCCGATAGTATTATACAACATACCCGGCCGATGCGGAGCCGGTATGAGCCCCGAAACAATCGCCCGTCTGGCTGAAGTTGAAAATATCGTCGCAATTAAAGAGGCGACCGGCAAGTTAGACCAGGCCAGCGAAATTGCAAGCCGCTGTGATATAACCATCATTTCAGGCGACGATTCTCTTACTTTACCTATCGCCTCGGTCGGCGGCAAGGGCGTAATCAGCGTAGTGGCAAACATCGTCCCCGCCGATGTCAAAGCGATGACCGATTTAATTCTCGAAGGCGACCTTGCACAAGCCAGGCAGTGGCACAATAAATTATTTCCGCTGAGCAAAAACCTGCTCAGCTTGGCAACCAACCCCATCCCTCTCAAGGCGGCAATGTCGATACTGAATTTGGCTTCAGAAGAAATGCGACTGCCTATGACGCCTTTGGAAGAGGATAAAAGAACTGTTCTCGAACAGATATTGAAAGACTACGGACTGTTAAATTAAAAGCTCAAGACTAAGAAAGACACTCTCACCGTCTAATTATCCAACCGTTTCTTGTGCGTCGTGATAAATCCGCAGGATAGAAGAAATCATTTTGCTGACCGAATGATTCTCTCTCAATCGCTCCTGCGCCCCGCCGGCTAACCGCCGTGCCAACTCTTTGGAGTCGAGCAGCCGCCTCAGACTGTTATAGATGCTCAGCTCATCATCAGGGTCAAAGACAACAGCAGTCTTTCCTTCGATAATCAAATCATCGACCCCGCCCTTACAGCCAGCCACAGCCGCTCCGACACTCATTGCCTCTAACAATAAAGGGTTAAAAGCGTTATCAGCCACGGGCTGTATAAAAATATCTCCAGCCGCAAGAACCGCCCGCCAGGGCTGCAGTTTCGGAACAATTGTAACAATCTGCAAAAGTCCCAGTTCCGCTAACAATTTCCGCAGCCCCCTCTCCGCCCGTCCGCCGCCTATTACCACCAGCATAAATTCATATCCGTCAATCGCTAAGTGCTTCACTGCGCCAAGCAGATTCTCAAAATCACTCTCATCTCTCAGAGGGCCAGCTGTCACCATACTCGCAAGTCGGCCGGGCTGACCGAAACAGCCCGTTGTCTCCGCCGCAAAAGTGCCTATATTTACCTGTTCAATTCGCTCGGCAAACCTTGGGTAAACTTTTGCAATATTAGCCGCGATACTTTCAGCCGGCACAATGATTTTTGCCAAACGTTTTGACGAAATAGAAAGCTGACTGAATCGCTTCTGCAGCGAATTAACGGTCAACACATAAGGCAAGCCCAACTGCCGTGCCAATTGTCTTGTAAGTAATGCTTTGCTTTCACAAAGACAGTGCAGAACAGTGGGCTTGAAGTTCTCGAGTTTTTCGAGAAGTATCTTTTTATTTTGACGTCCCATTAAGGGCAGACTAAAAGCCGGATGCCTGATGACCTCGACTGCCGGCGAAACGACAGAATCCACATTTTCGCCGGGTCGGCAAACCAAAGCCATAGGAATAGATTCATCCGCCAGGCCAACGAGCAGATGCTCTAAAAATATCGAATACTCAGAGACCGTCTTCTCCGAAGCAATCAGAGTCGGCCGAAGCGACTTTTTTTTGACTGTTTCCAACGTTGAATTTTTTTGCTCTTCGCCCATAGCTAATATATTATCGCAAAATCAACTTCCCTGCTATTCTTAAAATCGAGTAAGAACAAATAATGGCAAAATAGAAGGCCCGCCATATCGGCGAGCCTGCTGACCCTTGATTAATAAATAGACTGTCTCGGTTCTAACTCCTGCGGCTGGCCTTAACCATATCTTCTTCTCTGACGCCGTGATATGTTGTCAGTGTATATTCGAACTTCTTAACTGAATTGGGCTTCAGTTTTACAGTGAACTTAACGCTGTCAATATCAATTTTTTCAAAGTCGTCGAACTGACCGCCTTTTTGAAGCATCCAATACTGGGTACCGAAATTTCTTCTAATCTCGACCTTTGCCGGTATGCTCCGAGTGTTTCTCACTTCAATAGTAAATCTGCGAATCTCATCCCATCCTGCGATATTGCCTTTACGGTCGAATCTGTAGCTGCCGGTCTTAAAATCCATAAGCTTCGGTTCGACAACTATATCAGCTACCGGGCCAAGATTCAGCTCTACATCCTCATCAACGGGAACGTATTTGAAGCCTGACTGGCCGATGTAACCTAAGTGCCGTTCATTATCAACACCTCTATAGACCTTTAACATTCCGCCCGGAATAGGTGTATCTCCGAGCTTGTGCTCTTTATCATTCTTGAAACTTAAGAACCTAACGACGCTCTGCCCGTATCTTTTCTCTTCATATTTATACAGATTCACGACGGGAATATCTTTAACATTAAAGCTAATCAGCCGTTTTGACCAGCCGTTTGGAATCGTCTCCGTGCCCTCGATTGTATAGAGGAAATACTCGCTCAGGCCTTCTTTCCTGATTTCTTTCGGCTTCAAAGGTACTCCAGCAAAGGCGACAGCTTTTCTCATCTGTTCTTTTTCATTCCTTGGCGCCGCACGGAAACCTCGTAGCTCATCACTAATCGGCCTCACTTCACCCGGCCTGCCATAAGGATACTGTCTTCTTGCGAGGTCTGCGATTTGGTCGAGAATATGGACTTTGCCGACGATAAGCCGGGTTTGGGCGTTTTCGTAGTCTTCGCCGCTGTTGTTTGTAACGCGAACATATCCGGCCAGTCGCATCGTCTTTTCATCTTTCGTTAGTGTCCCCATATAAAACGCCCGCCAGGAAAGTCCGCTTGTCAGATACGTAATCTCAACCGGCACTTTACCGCTGATACCGCTTTCGATATTCCAAAGCCCTAAGTTTCTTACTCTCGGCGGATAGGTCAATTCTGCAATGTCAATCTTATCTGCATATGCCCGTGGAAGCATCTCTAAGCTGGTCGGGTCGATGAGCGTATTTACCCATGAAAACTGTAAGCTGTTTTTGCCTTTTTTCAGCGTCAGTGCTCTGCTTTCACGGGCTAATGTCATATCCGCCGAGTTATAGATAGTCAGCTGAACAGTATCCCTCGATGGCAGTGTGACCAAATCGACCTTGGCGGAACTGATGCCGCCCACTATGAGAATTATCAATAAAGCAAATATTAAACGTTTCATTTTGGCGCTCCTTTAATTAGAGTTTCGAGCTGATTATCTGTTTCTTCCCGGCCTTACATTTCGGCGATGGTAGTGCATCTTTAATTCTTTCGTGGCCGGGCCTGCTTCGGTCCGCGCAGGCAACGTTATCTCGAACTCAAGGGTATTAGCATTTTTTCTAACGTACTCCATATTGCACTTTTCCATATCCCACTGTCCCTGTATATGCTGTATCATTGTCAGCACAGCCGGGCTGTCCTTGAAATTCTCGATCTTTGCAGTGATAATTTCATCGGTATCGTAGAGAATCACTTTCCTGTTGTCGTTCTTTCGCAGATTGATTCTTTTATCTCTCATTTTTCGCTGTGTTACGACAATGTCTCTGCTGTCGCCGATATAAAGCTCCATTTTCTCACCGACAGGAACTTGTCCTGTTATGTCCTCACCTAAGAATATAGTGCTTTCGTAACCATCATCCTGGAACAGTCGGGCCTTTCCGCCCCACAGGGAAAAGTTTCCTAAGCCGCTCTTGCTGTTGTTCACGATTTCATAGCTTACAGGTATCCCGACATTTCTGTTCTCAAGTTTCTTCGGGTCCCATGGCAGCTTGGCGGCGTCGAATGTCCAGACCTTTCTGATTGGCACCTTAT
>CAJVYK010000152.1 GCA_913009865.1 uncultured bacterium | reverse complement strand
CTCCATAATCCATAACAGAATAACGATATTCACCCATTTCCTCTTTGGGCCTCTTAAAATTTTGATAAGTTACCGGGTCGTAGCCCATAAGATTATTCCCGAATACCAGCTTGTTTATCGGCCCCAGTTCCTTGTCACAATAAACCGTAATAACATTGTCCCCGGCAAATGCTCGACCCATTACAGACAGGCAGCCCAGCAAAATCAAACTTAACAGCCACCAGTTTAATTTTTTAAATATTTTCATAATTCATCCTTTCTTACCATTTACGGTTGTTTTGCACCTCAGCTAACGACCACACAAGTGTGGATGTGGAACTGCGGTACACGGAAAGACAGGAACCCGTCTTCCAGTTTCCATTTAAGCTCTCGCTTCTCCGGCATCTGGACGACCTGTTGAGGTCGGCCTGCCACTTTTAATTTCACCGAAACATCGTGAATAACCGGAATATCTTCCACTGCCACCCATCGCGGCCCGTCAAGAGTTTTTGTAATATAATAGAAAAGCAGATGCAGAACCAGCGCCGAATCCTGCCTGAACAGTGAAACTTCTACGGCGGCATCCGCTTTTACTTCAAGCAGTTTGTCAGCCGTAACCAAATCCACGAGATTGCGGACAAGATACTTTGTCTGAGGGCGATTATTTTTCCAGTAGGAACGGAAGATGCTTCCACTGATGTAGGCGGCCTTACCTTTGCCAAACTGGTTTACAGTTACAGCAGGGTATCCTGTATCTTCGCCCGCAGGAGCAAACGAACCCACATTAAAACGGCCTGGCATCTCTTTCCAGTAGGCACGGCGGACGAGGTTGGCTAATGTTCGGGCCGAGGTCGGCTTGGCATAGAGAAGCTGGCCGTCTATGTGCATCGGCAAAGTGCCAATATCAGCAGCGACAGATTCATCGGTTACCTTAAAGTAAGCGTAAGTATCGGGATAATCCTGCTGATACTTTACGCCGAAGACATCGGCCAGGCCAAAGTCTCCGCGCTGTTTGTCCGTCTCGGTGTTCAGAGAGGTAGAGCCGGCGGCAATCAAACCTCCGCCTTCTTTGACAAAGTCCCTGACAGCCTTAATTACCTTATCGCTCAGGCATTTCTGTTCCGGCAGGATGAGCGTTTTGTAATCGCCGAGACTGCGCAGCAACGTATCTTCGTTAATGATATTGAAGTGGATGCTGCTCTCCACGAGGGCCTTATGGGCCGCCAGGATAGGCGATATGTCGTTGTCGTTGTTATTCATAGTAGCTTCTGAGTGCAGGATAGCAATATAGGGTACCGGCTTTGCCTTAAGGCAGAACTGTTCACGCTGCTTAACAAACTCGAATGCCTCACCTATAGCACGGTAGAACTGCCCCTCCAAAGTCCCATCAGGGTAGAGCTTATCCACAAAACAACATGTAGCGCCGTTGGCGAGCATAGCTGCACTTTCATATTTGAGCGCAGCGGTGGGTTTCAGGTCCCAGTCCAACCATAAATTTACACATCGGTCGCCTAACAGATGAAATGGTTTTTCCAGAGTTGCCAGGTAGCGCCCGAAATAACTGATGTCCACATGTTTCCCGGTGAACATCTTAACTTCCTTATTGAGGAAATCTACATAATCCGGAGGGTTAGAAGGATAGCGGGTGCCGCAGAAAGTATTGTTGATGGTTACGAGCAGGCCGGGCTTGATTTTGTGAATGGCGTCGCAACACTTTTTTCTGAAGTCATCAAAGATTTCACGCCGCCACCGGGCACACTTGAGTCCGAGCGGTGATTTCCTGTCCCGCGGAATTTTTTCACCGAAGCGTTTTTTGAATTCGGCCTTGCAGCGAGGGCAGTAGCACCATTGCCGTTCGATACCGTGACCAATCGGGTCAAGAAAGATTCCGTCTATGTCATATTGTTCCACCAGTTCGGTCAGCTCCGGCAGCACACACTCGGTTAGATAGGGACTGTTGACGCACAATGGGGTTAAGGTCCAGGCGATGTAAGGTTTGCCCCTGGTGTTGACGGCCCGCCAGTCGGGATGAGCCCTGGCAATACGGTCATCGTAAAGAAGACCAAAGTAAGCAATGACTTTAATATCATTGCGGCGACAGCTCTCAACCATCTCGCCCAGCATATCCTTTTTAAGATGAGGATGTTTGACGCCGGCTTTTGTATTGTAGTAGCTGTGGCCGTACATATCTCTGGCATAGAAATGGATGACTTGTACGTGGGCGTTTTTGAGCGTATTAACGACAGTTTCGGCGTCAAAGTTTTTGCCCACATCAGGGACATCGGGAAGCGTCTGGTAATCAAGGTACAGCTTGCGAAATCTTTCTTCAATCCAACTCATACGACAATTCATCCTTTCTTACCATTTACGGTTGCTTTACCCATCAGCTAACAACCACACAAGTGTGGATGTGGAACTGCGGTACACGGAAAGACAGGAACCCGTCTTCCAGTTTCCATTCGAGGTCCCGCTTCTCCGGCATCTGAACGACCTGCTGAGGTCGGCCTGCCACTTTTAATTTCACCGAAACATCGTGAATAACCGGAATATCTTCCACTACCACCCATCGCGGCCCGTCAAGGGTTTTTGTAATGTAATAGAAAAGCAGATGCAGAACCAGCGCCGAATCCTGCCTGAACAGTGAAACTTCTACGGCGGCATCCGCTTTTACTTCAAGCAGTTTGTCAGCTGTAACCAAATCCACGAGATTGCGGACAAGATACTTTGTCTGAGGGCGATTTTTCTTCCAGTATGACCGGAAGAGACTTGCGCTGATGTAGGCGGCCTTGCCTTTGCCAAATTGGTTTACACTTACAGCGGGGTATCCTGAATCTTCGCCTGCAGGAGCAAATGAACCCAAATTAAAACGGCCTGGTATCTCTTTCCAGTATGCACGGCGGACGAGGTTGGCTAATGTCCGGGCCGAGGTCGGCTTGGCATAGAGAAGCTGGCCGTCTATGTGCATCGGCAAAGTGCCAATATCAGCAGTGACAGATTCATCGGTTACCTTAAAGTAAGCGTAATTGTCCGGATAATCCTGCTGGAACTTTACGCCGAAGACATCGGCCAGGCCAAAGTCTCCGCGCTGTTTGTCCGTCTCGGTGTTCAGAGAGGTCGAGCCGGTGGCAATCAAACCTCCGCCTTTTTTGACAAAGTCCCTGACAGCCTTAATTACCTTATCGCTCAGGCATTTCTGTTCCGGCAGGATGAGCGTTTTGTAATCGCCGAGACTGCGCAGAAGCGTATCTTCGTTAATGATATTGAAGTGGATGCTGCTCTCCACGAGGGCCTTATGGGCCGCCAGGATAGGCGATGTGTCGTTGTCGTTGTTATTCATAGTAGCTTCTGAGTGCAGGACAGCAATATAGGGTACCGGCTTTGCCTTGAGGCAGAACTGTTCACGCTGCTTAACAAACTCGAACGCCTCGCCTATGCTGTTATAGACCTGCTCTTCGAATCTGCCGTCAGGGTAGAGTTGATCGCCAACACTGCATGTAGTGCCGTTGGCGAGCATAGCTGCACATTCATATTTGAGCATAGCGGTGGGTTTCAGATCCCAGTCGGCCCAGCCATGCTGAAACCGGTTGGGCAGCAAACGAAATGGTTTTTCCAGAGTTGCCAGGTAGCGGCCGAAATAACTGATGTCCTCGTGTTTGCCGGTGAACATTTTGACTTCATGGTTGAGGAAATCTACATAATCCGGAGGGTCAGAAGGATAGTGGGTGCCGCAGAATGTATTGTTGATGGTTATGGGCAGGCCGGGCTTGATTTTGTGAATGGCGTCGCAGCATTTTTTCCTGAAGTCATTAAAGATTTCACGCCGCCACCGGGCACATTTGAGTCCGAGCGGTGATTTTTTGTTCTGGGGAATCTTTTCGCCGAACCGTTTTTTGAATTTGGCCTGGCAGTAAGAACAATAGCACCACTTCTCTTCAATGCCATGACCAATCGGGTCGAGAAAGATTCCGTCTATGTCGTATTGTTCCAGCAGTTCGGCCAGCTCCGGCAGTACGCATTCTTCCGGGTATGGACTGTTGACGCACAATGGGGTTAAGGTCCAGGTGAGATAAGGTCTGCCGCTGGCTTTGACGGCCCGCCAATCGGGATGCGCCTTAGCAACGCGGTCATCGTAGAGGATCTCGAAACTGGCTATCAGCTTGATGTCGTTACGGCGACACATTTCTATGATTTCTTTCAGCAAATCCCTTTTCAGATGCGGCTGTTTGGTGCCGGCTTTTGTCTCGTAGTAGCAGTAGCCGTACATGCTTCTGACGGTAAAATAGATAGCTTGGATATGAGCGTTTTTGAGCATAGCACCGGCGGCTTCAGGGTCGAAATTGACAGCTATATCCGGCACCTTGGGCGAGGTGTTAAAATCCCAATATACATTGCGAAACGTATCTGCAATCCAGTTCGAGCTTTTGCCCTGAGCTTTTTCGCTCAGCGGTCTCTGGCCGGAATCTGCCATCACATACCGGGGCGCAATTGTAAATGC
>CAJVYK010000151.1 GCA_913009865.1 uncultured bacterium | reverse complement strand
TTCTTTCGGTGTCGGCGATGGTCGAAAGCATATTGCGAATGTCGGCTAATCCGGCGTCAGCTTCCTTGAACTCTTCAACGGCATCCTGGCGAAGCTCTATCACGCCAAGGTCGCACAACGGCATACATAACCAGTTCCGGAACATTCTGCCGCCCATTGCGGTTAGCGTTTCGTCGAGGCAGTCCAGCAGTGAGCCTTTCTTGCCTTCGGTGCGAATAGTTCGCAGGATTTCCAGACTCTGCAGACTGGTCGTATCGATTTGCAGAAAATTTTTGCGGTCAACTTTTTTTATGGCCGAGATGTGGCCAATCGCAGTTTTCTGGGTTTCGTTTAGATATTCGATAATAGCGCCGGCAGGGGGGATTAACCAGTCGTCGCCGTCTGTAATGCCGAATCCTTCCAGCGTAGCTGTGCCGAAATGCTTCAGCAGCCGCTGCTTTGCCTGATACGGGTCGAAATACCAGCCGGGTCGCTGCGTTACAATAGCGCCGGTCAACTGTGTAATATCTTTGGCCAATTTCCTTGTCTCGGCTTCAAACAATTCGCCTCGCCTGTCGGCAAGCAGGCACTCGGCTGGGGCTAATCTTAGCAGCTCATCGAGCAGTTTCTCCTCCGGCAGCCGCTGGACGAAAAAGTGGCCGGTTGATATATCGACCCAGCTAATTGCAGCTTCCTGCTTTGTCCCCAGCCAGACCGCACAGAGGAAATTGTCCTCCTTGGCGTCTAACAGAATATCATCGGTAAGCGTGCCGGGGGTAACAATTCGCACGACATCGCGTTTGACAACGCCTTTTGCGGTCTTTGGGTCCTCGACCTGTTCACAAACGGCGACTTTGTAGCCGGCCTGCAACATCTTTTTTATATACCCCTCAACGGCGTGATACGGTACGCCGGCTAATGGGATGGGATTGCTGCCTTTGCTTCGGCTGGTCAGTGTCAGGCCGCAAACCCGTGAGCAGGTTCTGGCGTCGTCGTAAAAGGTCTCGTAAAAATCGCCCATTCTAAAGAACAGTATGCAGTCGGGATATTTTTGCTTGAAGTGAGCAAACTGCTTCATCGCAGGTGTTAATTTTGCGTTCTGTGTAGTCATAGTACAAGATTATATATTTATTGAACCGCTTAACTTTCTCTCCAAATCATACTCATACGCCCACTGTTGTTCCAGTATTTTTCCCTGTTCTACCTTTGCGACAATATCGTCTTTTAGCTTTCTTTCGCTTTCACTTGCACGCGGGTCATCGGCCAACATAGCGTCTCGGACTTGCTGCCAGCTTGACGCAGTTTTCATTTTTGCAACTATTTGAAACCCAAGCTTCTGCCAAAATTGATATGGTGGCATACAGGAATCCAGCCAAGCCCATGGAAAAAGTCCTGTCGGAGTGCCATAGACCTGGACAGCTTTCCAATTGTTTAGCTTAGCCCATTCCAGAATCATTCCTCCCATTGCTCTTCCGATGCCACGGCCGCGATATTCATGCCCCATAATGGAGCAGAAGCCAACAGCTTCAATCACCAAAGTCTTCGCATCATAGTCGGTTTCAAGCATTCTCTCATGGTAGAGCATTTGTCTTCTTTGGGCTTCGGCTTTCGGGACGAAAATCATATGTCCCAATGCCACATCGCCGTCCCAGGCAATCACTGCACAATTTCCATAGGCATCCATAAACTCTTTCATCGTGCTTTCATATTCATCACCCGGTATCAATAGCCGGCTGCAATGGTCGGAATGCTTCCAGACAATACCTGCTCTGGGCTGAATCGGTCCATGAGTTATGCACTCGTTTATAATCCAGGAATCATCCATCATCTTTACGATGACTGTCTTCCCGTCGAACCTGATTTTTCTTGGCTCAATTGGCCATATGTTCATTATTTTCCTTTGAGAAGTTCACACTACTTATAGATGCTGACAACATTGCGGATTATACACTCAACCGGCCGTTTAGCAACTCTGTTATGATTGAAACCGCCCCCTCTTTTGATTTTGCCTTACTCAACTGTTTTACCAGCTTTTCCTGCCGGCTGGTTATGCAAGCAGCCGATTTCAAATCGAAATCATCAACCCCCAGAACCGCTCTGATTTTTTGCAGTAACTTCTCAATGTTTGTGCCGAATTTTGCACTTATTCTCACACTTGCTGCGAAGTCAAAGTTCAATTGTTCCTCATTAAGCTCATTGCCTAAATCCGACTTGTTAAGAATAACCAGAATATCCGTGTAAATCTGTGTAAATCCGTGTCTGGTTTTATTTTTTCCGCTGCCGTCCAGAACGAGCAGTACCAAATCCGCCTTTTCCAAAATCTGAACAGCCCTTTTCTGAGACTCTTTCTCGATGGTTGTTGAAAGGGCCTGGTCAAGGCCGGCTGTGTCAATCAGTTCTACGGAAAGCGGGCTGATTTGGCATCGGGCGCTGACCCAGTCCCGCGTTGTACCCTTAATATCGGTAACAATTGCTTTTTGTCTGCCGGCAAGACAATTAAGAAGTGTGCTTTTGCCGGTGTTCGGCGGGCCAGCTATGACCGCTGTGCAGCCGTAAATAATCAGTTTTGCCGTTCGGCTTGTTTCGAGTATCTGTTTGGCCTCGGCTGTAATCCGGTCAAGTGATATTGTGTCTATGTTATTCAGCCATTCTGCCGCCTTTTTACTTAAGCCCGCTTTGATTTGATTTACGACTATTTTGGCGCCCTCGATTGTTTTGGCTTTGGGCTGGGCCAATTGGGCTTCGAGTTCGATTGTATCGATGGGTTTCTGAGCAGCTAAAGTTTTGCATAGCATTTGCTCGGCGGTGAGCAGCTTAGCTCCGTGCCGGCTGAGCAGTTGCATTATCATCTCGACGATGAGCGGATTGCCGTGACAATTTATGGCGATAGTTCCAGGCCCTTCGCAGCCGATAGTAACCTGGTCGATAGTTTCGTTGTCTCTGGTAATTGTGCCGAGCAAAATTTTGCCGGGCTTAAAAACCGCCGGCTTTGTCCCTGCCGGTTTGAATATTCTTTGCAAGATAATCTCGGCTGAATCGCCGAAGACCTGAATTGTTGATATTGCGCCGGTACCTTTGCCGGTCATTACAGCAGCGAAAACGTGCATATTTTGTATCTCGTGAAGCGTATCTGGTATTGCGATTTGTTACTTTTCTTCGATATATTTTTGATAGGCCAAGACAATGCCTTTTACTACCAGGTTCGGGACGTAGGAATCGATAAAATCGCAATCGCTCTTTATTACTTTGGCGGCTGAACCGGTAACTACCGTGTGGGGCCATCTGCCGATTATCTCAGCGTAACGCCTGATAACTTCCTGAAGCGTACCGACAGCAGAATAATACAGCCCGCAGTTTATGGCCTCGGCTGTAGTCTTGCCATAAGGCGCCTTCGGCCTGGTAACTTTTACATCCGGCAGTTGGGCGGTATTTTCTTTCAGGGTCAGGGCGCCGATTTCAAAGCCCGGACAGATAACACCGCCGAGAAAAATGCCCTTTTCATCGACCAAATCGATTGTAACAGCGGTGCCGAAATCAGCTACCACCACCGCATCTCCAACAACAGCGTAAGCCGCTGCTGCGCAGATTACCCTGTCAGTGCCTACTTCATCCGGTTCATCTACCCCCAGAGCCATTGGCAGAGGTATGTCCCGGGCTATGACATATACTTTTTCGCCGAGGGTTTCCTTTGCAATCTGCCGAATTTTTTTTGTCCAGACGGCCTTAACGCTGCTGACGATAATGACGCCATCGCGTTTTTTTTCTTTCGAGCCCCTGACAACAGGGATTTTTTGCCAGGCGGATTTGAACAGAGCAATCAGTTTTGCCCGGGATTGCCCCGGGATTGACTTGATAAATTTTTCCTCGCCCTTTAAGTACAGGGCGATGGTAATATTTGTATTGCCGATATCTACTGCGATTATGTTCATAGTTCGTGACTCGTGGTTCGTGACTCGTGGTTCGTGACTCGTGGTTCGTATATCGTAAGACGAACAACGAATTATCTCCTTAATCCTTACCGCTTAATCTTTAATCCTCAATTCCTTAACCTTTTTCCACAATGATTCGCTTAATTTTTTTATCCCTGCTCCGGTAACCGCCGAAATTGGGTAGATCACTTTGTTCAGCTTTTTCTCCAGTATCTTTATTATTTTCCCATCCGGGTCAAGGTCTATCTTGTTGGCGATGATAAATTCAGTTTTTTGAGCCAAAACTTTGCTGTATTGCTCCAGTTCATTACGTATAGAATAGTAATTTTCGGCTGGGTCAGAACCATCCATAGGCATTATATCAAGAATGTGTGCCAAAATTGTAGCCCTTTCTATATGTTTCAGGAACTCAAAACCCAGCCCTGTCCCGTCGTGTGCTCCTTCGATTAGGCCGGGGATATCAGCTAAAACGAACCGCCTAAAGTCGCTTAGCTCGACGATGCCGAGCACCGGCTCGAGCGTGGTAAATGGATAATCGGCGATTTTCGGCCTTGCAGCCGAACAGCGGGAGATAAGC
>CAJVYK010000150.1 GCA_913009865.1 uncultured bacterium | reverse complement strand
CCTGCCGTCCAACCGAGAGGAAGTACAGCTTGGTAATGCTATCGCGCAGTTTTGTCTTAATCTGGTCGGCCTCATGCTCGGTCCTGGACATCAGGTTGTGTAATTCCTCGATTTTTTCATAGTCTTCCGCCAGCAGTGCATTCGCCAAAGGGCTTAGAAGCTCAACACACTCATACACTTTTTTCGAGTGCTCGTGCAGTTTAACGAATGGTGACGGAGCAAAAAATCTATCTAAAACTCCCATCGTTTTCTCCTTTAACAAACAGGGGTTAATATCAGCCGGAAGTATAAACCAGCAGCGCCTGTGAAAGAAACAAAAAACAAATTTTTTTGAATTTTTACTTTATGATTCTCAATTCTTAACTCTCCCCCCCCTACTGTGTATCTGCTATCCTTAGTAAAATTTCTATGCCCTGCTGGATTTTGTCGTTACTGGTTGCATAACTTATTCTAAAATGCGTATCTTTTTCGCTGAATACATTGCCCGGTATGATAAGGACGTTGTTGGATATTGCCTTTTCCACGAATTGTGTCGCCGTCCCCCCTGCCGGTGCTTTAACGAATGCGTAAAACGCTCCGCCCGGCCGAACAACATCGAACTTATCCTTCAGCCCGTTATAAATGATGTCCCTTTTTTCTCTGTATGCATCGACAAAATCGCTTATGTCTATGTCAAGGGCTGCGATAGCCGCTTTCTGGAACGGCGTAGGCGCACAGACAAACGTATATTGCTGTATTTTGGTCATCTCTTCGACTATATTGCTTAGAGACTCGGCAGTTGCCACGTAACCCAATCTCCAGCCGGCCATCGCATAGGCCTTACTGAAACCCCGCAGCAGAAGGGTTTTGTCGTAGTAATCGGCTATACTTGGACAGTTTCCTTCGTAGCAGAATTTCTCGTATATTTCATCGGTCATAACGAGTATATCTTTTTCTGCCGCTATCCCGGCGAGCGCCTTTATCTGCTCTTCTGAGGCGACTACGCCGGTCGGATTGCAGGGCGAATTGAGTATAATCAGCTTGGTCTTGTCAGTTATGGCCTGGGAAATTCCCTCGACAGGCAGCTTGAAATCCGGATAGCTATCGACAAAAACGCACTTACCGCCCAGCATATTGATTAGATGCTTGTACATCACAAAATAGGGGTCTGGTATAATCACCTCATCGCCGGGATTGATAAGTGCCATAAACGCTAACAGCAACGCCCCGCTAACGCCGCTGGTTACCAGTATCGCCGGATTTGACCAGCCGAACTCGTTTTTTACCTGCTCAGCGATTTTCTCTTTGAGTAAGGCATCGCCTGCCGTCTGAGAGTATTTGTTTTCGCCTGCTTTGATTGCCTTTATCGCTTCGTTTTTTAACGATTCGGGCACATCGAAATCCGGCTGGCCTATTGAGAAATTGACGGGGTCTTTTAACGTTGCCGCTAAAGCGAATACCTTTCTAATTCCGCTTGCGTCGATTTTACCTGTTCTGTCTGCGAGTATATTTTTCATTATGCCGGGTATAATAGCTGAATCGCCGCAAAAGTCAAAAGCGAAAAAAGAGATAGCCACAAGAAGTTCAGTGAACACAAAGAGGAAGTTAGCGGATAGCGTTTACCTGTGGCAGTCCTATGGACTCCGCCGTAATACCGCCAGGCATCCCTTCCGTAAGGCGTCCCATAGGGACTTGCGGAGAGATAGCGGACAGGACAAAAGAATCAAAGATAAAAATGTGAGAACCGGGAGTTCACGAGCCACGAGCGACGATGTAAACTTGATTTGTCGCATTTGAAGTTTGCAATATCGTGTTGCAGATTTGTTACGTTTTGACCTGATAAAGGGTTTTTGGCGGACAAAGGCTGGTTTCAGCCCCTTTGCTTCTGTTTGCGGTCTATAATTTTTGGTAATAAATTTATATTTATTTGTTGCATCTTTTAATTTTTGTGTTCTAATAGCGATAAGTTATGAGTGGGGATATTATTTTGTCTCTCGGTAGTAGCTCCAGATAAATGAAAGCAGAGAGAACAATTAGTTGCTCTTTAAACAGAGTCAAGGAGAAATGCAAGTGAGTACAGGTACAGTAAAATGGTTTAACGCGTCCAAGGGTTTCGGATTTATCGTTCCAGATGACGGCGGCGATGATTTGTTCGTCCATCATTCGGAAATAAAGGCTTCCGGCTACGCATCGCTCGATGAAGGCCAGAAGGTCGAGTTCGAAATCGGACAGGGCAAAAAAGGCCCATGTGCGACCAACGTGATTCCAGGATAATTTAGAGTAAAGCGTTGTAAAACCAAAGGCCCCGCCATGTTGCGGGGCTTTCTTTTATCTATAAGCCATCCCAAAACCTCATTTGGTCTGCAAATGGCTCTTTTGTCGCCTGGACAAAAGTCGGCCTGCCCCTCAGGGGCCTGCATCGGAATAGTTATGGCTATGCTCGTGCTACGCAGCGAAGCGCTGCTTCGCAGAGTAGTACCTGCTTCGGCCTCCCTGCCAGACGCCAAAAGTTCTTATTTTCGTCATCAAAGCAGGGTTTGGGATGACTTCTAAAAACAAACCGCCAATAACTTTTAGCTTTCTTTTCCAGCTTCCGTTTTTTGGGCTGTTGCTTCCGGGGTAGCGGCAGTTTCTGCTGCGTCTCCTTCTTCTTTTATTGATTTCCGGCCGGTATGACTCTTGCGATGGGCAACTTTCGGCAGGCCCAGTAGCGAATCACCTTCAGACCATCTCTCTTCGTCTTTTAGCTGCTTGAGGCGTTCAGCCCGCGTTAGAACATTTCGGTGCCTGCTCAAAGCGCCCTTGATTTTTAAAGAACGGTCAATAGACATTCAACGTTTCTCCCAAAAGCTCAATCCCGATAAACCGGGATAAATGTTTTTTACAGCACAGTCTCGATACATCGAGATAATCATTTTGTCCTTGAATTTAAAACTAATCATCAAATCTTTTGCCAAAAGCGGAGTGAAAGGGTTTACTGCCAAAAGTTTCATATCCCGGTGGCGCTTTGTATTTAGCACCTAACTCGATTATTTTCTGTTTTGCAGAGTAGCCGTCCGTCCCTGGCTTTTCGGGATTTTCGTATTTGGTTGCGGTTACCAGATAATACCAATCACCGGTTTTTATTATTTCGGTTTCTATACCGAACTGGGCAAAGTACCGCTTTACCGGCTCTAAGTGGGTTCTGAGCTGATAAGTTTGTATCACAATTCGATTGTTCCCTTTCGACTTAACCGGTTCGGCTTTTTTAGCGGATGCAGACACCGCAACTGTTTTTTCAGCCGGCACAGGGGTTCTCGGCGTACTGACTATCGCCTGCCCTGTTACTTTCTGCACGCTTCCCAGCGTTTTTGCGACTGAACTCGTTACCTTCCGGTCACCTGGATAGGTGATTTGACCCAGCCGAAAAACCACCAAAACCAGCAGTACAGCGCCCAGAAGCAGTGCAATTGCAAGCTGATATGGCATTGAAATCTCAATCCTGCCGGCATTAAATTGCACAATTTTCGGTCTTCTTGGCCATTGTGCCGCCCTTTCAGGCGTCTCGATAGCAGATTTCGCTGTAATTGGCTTATCTTTGCCGGGTTTTTCCGGATGCAGCTGTTCTAATGTCTTGGGATAGCTTGGCTTAGCCCAGGTTTTGCCAATTACCTCATACAAAGATTTTTTTTTACGATTACGTGCCATATCCAATATCAGCTTAATTTTGCAAAATATTCAGCAGGTAGCTGTTCTATTTTTAGCACGACGTACGCAACAAGCTAATAATCAGTTTAAAAACTATCCCCCCTTTCTTACAGTATTTTAATCTGAATTTCAATGGTAAACTGCTAAAAATTAATATTACAGTGCCGCTCGCTTTTGGTAATTTAAATTTCGGATTTAAGCCGATTGATATTACTTTTTGCCCATCGTTTTACCGGGCCAATCGTCCGTACGGAACGGAGAAGCCGGCAATCCCTGGCTGTTATAGAGATTACAGACCGGGTTATCCGCCCATGCGTAGCGCACAGCAACAGGACTGCCCACCCTTTCGGAACTGACAACAACAACATCGCCGTCGATTTTTGCATCGGCCCAAACAAATTTACGGTCCGCTCCCGCAATGGCAAACCCTTTCAATGGCCCGCCTCCACCGGCAACCAGTCCGCCGCCGATATGCTCGAATTGCAGGATAATCTTATTACCCTCAATCTTCATTGATTTATAGATGGGGCCGGAATAAACCAAATCCTTCCCATAAGTTTTGGCCAGCGCCCATAACGCCAGGCGTCTGCCGACATCCTTCTTGTTCTTCGGATGTATATTGTCGGCCTCGCCAATATCTATTATCACCGCCATTCCCGTATTTGGCAGCGACAGTGCCATAAGCTGGGCTTCTCGCAGTTCCGCCCAGGCACTTTCAGCCGGCTCAGGGACGATTGCCTTGAAGTTAGCCAACTGCACAAAAAAGAAAGGAAAATCACCCTGCCCCCAATCGTTTCGCCAGTTCTGAATCATTGCCGGAAAGAGCTTA
>CAJVYK010000149.1 GCA_913009865.1 uncultured bacterium | reverse complement strand
CGGCTTTTTTCAGCAGCTCGGCGACGGTAACAGTACCGGGCGGTAATCGGGTTGCGGGGCCGGCCCGTCTATTGCCGCGGATGTGAGTATGGCCGGTATGCTCGCCGGTCATCAGAGAGTTGCGCGAGGGAGCGCAAACGGTCGAGCCGGCGTAAAAGTCAGTAAAACGCATTCCCTCCGCCGCCATTTTATCCATAATCGGAGTCTTAATCTTCTTCTGCCCATAGCAGCCCAGGTCGCCGTAGCCCAAATCATCAGCCAGAATGAAAATGATATTGGGCTTGCGGGCAGACTTCCGCCCACCAAACACAAGCTGCGGCATCATAATCGAACCAGCGGCCAGGCCAGCGGTCTTCAAGAAATTACGTCTGTTCATAAAATCTTTTTTTCGATTATCTAACGGAAAACTTATACACAGTCAGCTGCGTATATTTTTCACCCGGCTTTAGAACCACTGACGGAAAAGCCGGCTTGTTGGGCGAATCCGGAAAATGCTGTGTTTCGAGACAGAAACCGTTGTATTTATTATAGACTGCGCCTTTACCTTTCTTGGAGCCGTCCAGAAAGCCTCCCGTATAAAGCTGAACGCCCGGCTGGGTAGTAAAAGCATCCAATACCCGGCCCGTCTTCGGTTCATAGACAGAAGCTGCCAAAGTTAGCGAGCCGTCGGGGTTGTTGATAACATAATTGTGGTCGTAACCTCCTTCTGTCTGCCCTATCCGAGAGCCAATAGCCATTGGCTTAGTGAAATCCAGTGGCGTACCTTTGACGGGCTTTATTTCACCGGTTGGTATCAGTTCATCATCGGCCAGCGTGTAACGGTCGGCGTTGAGCATAAGCTCATGTCCCAAAATACTGCCGGAATCGTGGCCGGCAAGGTTGAAATAGCTGTGATTTGTAAGATTGATTATGGTGGGTTTGTCGGTCTCGGCTTCGTAGCTGATTTTCAGTTCATTATCGTTGGTCAGCGTGTAGGAAACTGTACAGGAAAGATTGCCGGGATAGCCCTCTTCGCCGTCGCCGCTTCGGTAGGTCAACTCCACACCTACCGCTTGCTCAGTTTTCAGCTCCTTTGCGTTCCATACCACCTTGTCGAACCCTTTGATACCGCCGTGTAAATGGTTTCGTCCGTTATTTGTTGCCAGTGTGTATTCGGTGCCGTCGAGGGTGAATTTGCCTTTGGCAATACGATTTGCGTATCGGCCTATAATCGCACCAAAATAGGGATGGCCCTTGACATACTCATCAAGCGTGTCGAATCCTAATACAATATCAGCAAAATTACCATTACGGTCGGGCACCTGAAGTTTTGTTACAATGCCGCCGTAGGTCATTATCTCTGCCTTTAAACCGTTGGCATTAGTCAGTGTGTACAAATCGACTGCTTTGCCGTCGGGGGTCGTGCCGAAAGCTTCTTTGTTAACACTCATCTTTGTCGCCTCCTTTGCTGTGGATTTTTCACTATTGCAACCATACGAACACAGTACCATTATGACTAAAAAAATGCTTGTCCGGATATGTTTCTTTGCCATTTTCCGCTCTCCTTTTTGAATGTCATCCTGATTTAGCAAAAGTATTTGCCGTAATGCCGCCAGGCATCCCTTTCGGGAGGCATGCTGGCTCTGCCACAGGTGCGCATTACCAGAATATAGCATAAAGAGCCAGGGTGGCTACTATTACCGCTGCGCCAAGCCATACAACCGAGGCGGCGGGCTTCATATCGAGACCTTCCTTTACCGGCATAACCCTCGGTTCCTTGAGCGGCTTGACAGCCGTGATAATTGCCATTACTAAAAACAGCACTCCCAATGTAATTGCCATTCTATTGAGGAATGCAATGTTACCGCTAAATTTCCACTGCAGGAAGCCGTAGATGGGCACAGTAAGGACCAGTGCTGTAACGCCGGCTGCAGGGGGGGTACGTTTGAAAATCATACCAAAGACAAAGGCAGCCAGAATTCCGGGCGAGATATAACCCTGAAATTCCTGGATATAATTGAATATTCCCTTGAGTCTCGGGTCGCCCAGCTTGGGTGCTATAAAGCAGCCAATGACCACAAATACAACGGTCATAATACGTCCTATCAGTACCAGCGACTTCTGCGAAGCGTCTTTTTTCCAGTGACGTTTGTACATGTCCATCGTAAAAATGGTCGATGCCGAGTTGAGCATCGAAGCCAGCGAACTCATAACCGCACCGGCGATAGCTGCGAACATAAATCCTCTAAGGCCCATCGGGATAAGATTTCTAATCAGCAGAGGATAAGCCGCATCGGTAGTCCCACCTTCGCTGGTCATCTGGCTTCCGTAAAGCTGCAGAGCCATAATCCCCGGAATAACGATAACGAACGGGATGATGAGCTTGAGGCCTGCGGCAAAAAGAATGCCGAGCTGACCCTGCCTGAGGCTCTTGGCTGCAAGAGTTCTTTGTGTGATGTATTGATTCAGGCCCCAGTAGTAAAAGTGAGGAATCCAAAGACCGATTATAAGAGCGGTCCACGGCAGTACCGGGTGGTCGGAAGGCAGTATCATATGCATCTTGGCTTCGTTGGCTTGAAAGAAAGTCTGAACACCACCAACCGCTTTGAACCCGAATACCAGAACAATCACTCCGCCGATAATCAAGGCCGAGCCCTGAATAAGGTCTGCCCATGCGCAGGCTTTTAGGCCGCCGCACGTAACGTAAATGGCAGCGGTAATTCCCGTCAGCCATATCGATACTTTTAATGTCAGGGGAATGCCAAACAGCTCGTTGCCGGCAAATATAGTATTTATTGTTATACCGCCGGAATAAATAACCGCTGAAATGGTTACGCCGATGTATATGACCAACATATAGAAGGCCATAATCGACCGGGCTGTCGAATTATATCGATATTCGAGATATTCCGGAATTGTATAGATACCGCTTCTTAGGAATCTGGGCAGAAAGAAAATCGCGACGAAAACCAGGGTAATAGCAGCCATCCACTCGTAACTTGCTATAGCCAGCCCCGCCGCACCAGCCGCCGCGCCGGACATTCCCACGAACTGCTCAGTAGAGATGTTGGCTGCTATAAGCGAAACACCAATTAACCCCCAGTTTAAACCACGACCGGCCAGAAAGTAATCCTCACTGGTTTTCTCTTTCCGGCTTTTGAATATGCCCAGACCGACAACACATGTAATGAATGTTAGAAACACCGCTACATCAAGAAAACTTAGCTCCATAATCAAAGTCCTTTCGTAATTATTCCTTATAAACCTTATAAAGGTTTACACGATGATACTTGGTTGCTGGACATATCTGCTGGTAACTACAGAATTTTGCTGTCTTTGCCGGGACGATATTACATTCACTGGCTCTTGCGGTCAAGAAAAGTCTTGCCGGCAGCTTATTTTTCGGCAAACGGGGCATTTGTGCTTGACGCTATACGCTATACGCTATACGCTATACGCTATATGATAGTTGATTGTCATACACATATAAATTGTGCTGCCGGCGAGGCTGGGACATCTGAGCATTTGACGGCGGCGGAGACTGTAGATACTTGTATAGTATTGGCTGCAGCGGCCGGTTCGAGCCAGGAGGTCAATAAGAAATTATCTGAGTATGTCAGCAAATATAAAGAAAAAATGGTTGGTTTTGCGCTTATAGACCCGACCATGGACAATACCGGCGTCAAAAACCTGACATCCGTCACCGGCAAGCTGGGACTTAAGGGGGCGGTTCTGTATTGTTCGAGTTGTGGTTTTCATCCGGCTCACAGCAGGGCGATGCAATTCTACGAATCGGCACAGCAGCTTGGTCTGCCCGTTTTCTTTCATAATGGCCCACATCTGGAGCCGTTGGCCGTTTTGGACTATGCCCAGCCATACCTTTTGGATGAGATTGGCAGAACGTTTCCGGCTTTGAAAATTGTCATTGGAACTATGGGTATGCCCTTTGTCGAGCAAACACTGTCGATAGTGGCAAAACACGAAAATATATATGCGGACCTGACAATAAAGCCCGGCAGTGCCTGGCAGGTTTATAATATGGTGGTGGCGGCATACGAACACGGCGTAATGGATAAATTATTGTTTGGCAGCGGATTTCCATTCAGCAGCGCAGGGGAGTGTATAGAAACACTGCTTGGCTTTAACAAGCTTTTAGGCGACACCAATTTGCCGACTGTCCCACGGGGTAACATTCGAAACATTATTGAACGCGATACGTTGGAACTGCTTGGAATAAAGAAGTAGCGGCGGGAGTATAATCGGGGAGAGATAAGCAGTAATGCCTGAGCTTTTGGAAGAGCAGAGAGAAAGCTGGGGAACTCGGGGTGGGTTTATTCTTGCAGCGATTGGTTCTGCAGTGGGGCTGGGTAACCTGTGGAAATTTCCTTATCAGCTTTACGACAATGGCGGCAGCGCATTTTTAATCCCCTATATAATCGCAATCTTCGGAATTAGGTCGGAAGATCGGCGTGGTGGGAAAGAGGGTAGAACCTGGGGGTCGCTGGATCCTTTAAAAAAAAAAAGACATTATCGGCAA
>CAJVYK010000148.1 GCA_913009865.1 uncultured bacterium | reverse complement strand
ACGCCGACAAATTCGATATCGTAACCGCTTTGTCGTAAAGCTGTTATTAAACCTGCACAGTGGGCGTCGGCGCTTGGCTCGGCGGCGCTTATAAAAATACGATATGTCTTATCTTTTTCCGGCATAATTCATAGTTATTTAAGAGCCTCTAAGGCTATATGGTACCCGAAACAACAAAAACAGCAATTAGATATTATTAGGATTCGGCGGATTTAATAAGAATTTGTCGAGTGTGAAAATTTTCAATCAAAGACACAAGTTGTTAAAATGGGCAAAGCAAAAACGATTAGAAACGTTCGAAAACGTTTGAAAATGTTCGAAAAATGTGGAGAAATGACGAAAATTTGCGGGAAATGTAGGGTTTTTTATTAAAAAATGCGAAAAATAGTAAATCGTATCCCATAAACCACGTTGGGTTTAGGGCTGTGAACCCTACGTGGTTCACAGCTCGTGAAGCGTGAAGCGCATCTCGGAAAAAAGAATTAGCCACAGAGGACACAGAGAAAAATCAAAAATACCTATGGCATAAACTAAAATGCAAAAAGCAAAATGACAAATCAAAATTCAAAATTTGTAAAGCCACAAAAAAGCTCAAAAAAGATTAGAATTAGCCACGAATTAACACAAATCGACACTAATTTTTTAGACAGGATAACTGGATTAACAAGAAGAGTTTTTAGCCAGCTTTGGCGTTCTCAAGCAAGCTCTGTTATCAAAGCAAGCTTTTACCACAGAAACTTGCCTTCGCTCGCCGGGCCATTTTAGAATGCCCCATTTGTGAAGCTGGCTAAAAAAGGTTGGATGGAATGGCACAGACTTTGGACGTGGATTTTTAGAATTGGGTTTGAAAGAAATTGCGGTTTTGGGTGCATCGCCAGTCCCGATTTATCGGGACGAGAGAGTTGTCGTTAATATGTTTTTTTATTGGCCAGCCGACTTCTTTGCAAGATGCTCAACAAGCTTCTTTCTAAAAACTTCCGGTAAGCCATAAAATAATTTAACAATTAAAGCAGATCGAAGATAATCATATGCTCTACAAGGTATATTCCAGCCATTTTCTTTAAGATCATTTTCTAATTCAGCAATTATCTTTTCAGCTCGGACACCATGCGTCTTAATTCGCCATTTTGTTAGAAACTCTTGTGATCTTTGGGACATTCTTTTGCCTCATTATATTATCTATTTGCATTTTCAACGATGGCGATTTCCTCGGGGGTTAAATTATATAGTTTGTAAACGAGTTTGTCGATTGCAGAGTCGGTGGTGTTGATTTGTCTTTGGATGCGGGTTTTTTCGGCGGGGACCTTAGCCATTGCCAGCTTTTTGTGTAAATCCAACATTCGCTCAACAAACTTTACCATTTTATCGTGCATAGCTTTGTCTTCGGGATTATCAAAATCAATCGTGCGAATGGGAACTACATCAAGATCAACTTTCTTGAGTTGAGCTATGCTTCGCCTGTTTGTAATGAGTCTGTTTCGATAGTAGAAAGTTACAAGAGTTGAGTTCAGGATACCAAGCAGATATTTGAAATCGAGACAACTTCGATTGTTGAATAGGAAATATAAAGACTGTTCAGGAAATATTCCCGAGTCGTCAAACGTAGCCAGAATACGGTCGCCGGTTTTCCGTAACAGTATCTTTGGTTTCGCTCCCAGCTTTGTTTTGTCAGTGGTTCGGCCAGTAATGTTTTCCCTTTTAAAATCAAACCAGTAAATCCTTTTGAAAGTGTATCGGCCAATGCTGTGTCCCTTTATGGTTTTGATCTGTGTGGGGCTTACTTTAGTTGACGTGAGAAGCTTTGATTCGCCACCAAAGCCTGACGTTGTCTCGCAGATACTACTCAGAGAAAGCAAATCTGGTAAGCATTCTAACTTTCTTATTAATTTCATTGCGCCAACGCTGTCATAGTACTGGAATGAGTACGCTGGGTTTTGCTCGAACTCCAGTTGCGGAATCTGTAGAAGTTCGCTTCTATATTCTCCGATTTCAACACAGGACTTTGGATTTATCTTTTTAGTACGATGCAAAACAAACATCAAAGTATCAGCGGTAATTACTGGGAATGGAACCCTGTAAATTAGTGAGATAATCTGGGTTTGACTTAATATTCGATTGCGGAGTTCAACGAATTGAGAGTTGAATCCCAGTCGGTCAGGCACAATATATCCAAAGTAACCACCGATGGCGAGCAGGTTAAGGCCTTGTGTAACAAAGTATTCATACATGTTTGGCATGTATGTGTTGCCAGCAAATTTACGAATCAGATATTCAATCTTGACCTTGGGATAGATACCAGCACCAAACTTTCCGGTTAGCGAAATCCACGGTGGATTTCCGATTACTGCGTCGAATCCGAGGTTTTTTCGGGAGAAGATTTCGGGGAATTCGGTTTGCCAGTCGAAGGGGTTTATTCTTCTTTGGAGGTCGTCGGGGATTGATGGTTCGTCAGAGGCCCCCGGCACAGGTCCGGGGGCTAAACTTTCGTAGAAGTCCGGGCCGATAAGTGAGTTGCCACACTTTATGTTGTTAGCTAAATCGGGTAAGGCACGTTCGGGAAACAGCCGGAGGGTTTCCTGGCTCTCGTTCTCGAGCACTTTTAGCAGTAAGCTAAGTTTGGTTACCTCAACGGCCTGCGAATCAATATCTACGCCGAAAATGTTATTGAGCAGTATCTTTTTCTTTTCAGCAATTGTCAGATACCATTGTCCGCCTTTGCCCTGATAAATCTGTTTTGTATATTTCTGAGGATTATTGTCAACATACCAGTCGCGTAGATAGTTTAATAGATATGTGTATGCGCCTAAGAGAAACGAGCCGGAACCACAGGCGGGGTCTAATATACGCAAGTTTGCCACTTGCGTAGGAGTTTTGAATTTTGAGTTTTTAGTTTTTAGTTTATTTGAGATTGCTTCGTCGCTTCGCTCCTCGCAATGACAGGAGGAGGCACCTAAGAGCCGGCCGACTGTGTTTTTGACGATATAATCGACAATATAGGCGGGGGTGTAATAGACGCCGCCAGCTTTTTTTACCTCCGGTTTTTCCTCAATCTTGACCTGACGTCCTGCTGTCAGACGAATTACTTTGCCGAGGAACTGCTCATAAACGTTGCCCAGGATTTCGGCAGGCAGGACGGAAAATTCATAGGGGCTTTGAGGATAGTAAAGACTGCTGAGAATCCACTTTATTGGGATGTCATCAATAACAAGATTTAGCGTAAGCTCGTCAGGGTTTTCGGCACGGCCCTTTTCCGGTTTAAAATGAAACAGGCCGGAATTGTATTTCTCATCGGCTCGCTCAAATACCCGGCAGAGTCGCTGGTAGATATCGCTGCCATTGACCAGGGCCAACAGTTGGCCGTAACTCTCAATGGCTCTATCCTCGCACATTCGCAAAAACAAAATGCGGTCAATAGTCCGCTGAACAGCAAAGTTTATTTCATATCTGGACAATTCTCTGTTTCGCAAGGCGATATACCTGGCCAGCTCTTTTCGCCATTTTTCTATTTCGGCAAGGAATTCGATATCAACGGTGCTTGTTCCGCGTTTTCCTTTTGTCGCAGCAGTGAATTTATCGAATGAGCCTTTAAGTATCGCTTCTCTGCTGAAGACATTTTCAATTTCGTCCCAACGCTCAATGTATTCTTTGTAGTTGAAGTACATAATCCGGGCGGTGCCGGCTTTGTCGGTTGATTTCGGACGAGTCTGGCAATCATAGACAGCAAATTCTTCAAAATCAGTAAGGATTGATACGGGCAGTTTTGCGCTCCATGCATAACGGCGCAGTTGGTAAGCCGGATGTGGATCGCCTTTTATGTCGATAGACGGTTTTTTAGCTTCGAGAAAGAATTTGCGAACTCCGCCAATGCGGAAGCTGTAGTCGGGAGCCTTAGTGGCACTGCCTATTTTTACTGTAGCTTCGTGTATGACTTCCTTGTAAGCCTGAGCATAACCTTTTATGTTGGGTATATCCCAGCCGAGAGCTTCAAAAAACGGGTCTATGAATTCGCGACGAACCTGCGCTTCGTTGTATTGTCGGTTTTTGTAAGCTTCGATATTTCGATCGAACGTTTCGACAAGCTCTACAATTCTGGAAGGTGTGCCACTCATCTTATCCTTTTACCAACTGTTCAAAAAAACGCAAAAGCAAAAGAATACTATCGAACTAAATCGCTAATGTCAATAAAGCAATGAAACCACATAATGTGAATAGGGGGTAAATGTAACGACAAGCCCCCCCCGGTGGCAAAAGAAAACCCCCAGGATAAACCTGGGGGCTAAATAAATAACCCTGGGTAAAACGCGGGGTGAAATATTTGATGAAATACTCGGGCTGATTATTCTTTATTGAAAGCGGCAATCTTCTCTTTTAGCACCCGGCAGGCTGCGGTCGGGTCGCTGGCTTGGGTTATCGCAGAGCAAACCGCAATCGCTTTTGCACCGGCACTTAGAACCTCTTCGACGTTGTCCGCTGTTATACCGCCAATGGCGACGTTACATAGGCCGGTACCGGCTAATACCTCTGCGGCCTGTGCGACGTAGTCCA
>CAJVYK010000147.1 GCA_913009865.1 uncultured bacterium | reverse complement strand
GCGTCCTGCAGCAGATATGCCTTTGCACCGTGTAAGATGCCTACCCTGCCGGCTACCAGCGTCGCAGCGTGCCTGCCGCTGCTTAGCCCTTCCCCGCCTGCTTCGACGCCGATTAGCTTTACGTCCCCGTCATCCAAAAAGCCGGAGAAGATGCCTATCGCATTACTGCCCCCGCCGACACAGGCAACAACTATATCCGGCAACTTGCCGATTTGGTCAAGACACTGGCCCCTGGCCTCTTTGCCGATGCAGCTCTGAAAATGTTTTACTATCGTAGGATACGGATGCGGGCCGCAGGCGGAGCCGAAAAGGTAAAACGTATCGGCCACATTAGCCGTCCAATACCGAAGGGCATCGTTGATGGCATCTTTTAGCGTCCCTGTCCCGCCTTCTACGGCAATAACTTCAGCGCCGCACAGCTTCATCTTATGGACGTTGACGCTCTGCCGCTCGATATCGGTTGTACCCATAAAGATTTTGGTCTCCATACCGAACAAAGCGCCAATCATTGCCGTAGCCAGGCCGTGCTGACCTGCGCCGGTCTCGGCGATGAGCCTGGTTTTGCCCATATACTTAGCTAAAAGGCCCTGGCCGAGCGTATTATTGACTTTGTGTGCTCCGCCGTGCAGAAGGTCTTCGCGTTTGAGATATACCTTAAAGCCGACATGCTCGCTAAACCTTTTAGCGTAATAAAGCGGGCTGGGCCTTCCGGCATAATTTTTCGAGAGCTTCGAAAGCTCAGCCGCGAATCGCTCATCTTCGTAAAAGCGGTAAAACGCCTCTTCTAATTCTTCCAATACCGGTATCAAAACTTCCGGCACATAGAAGCCGCCATAGTCTCCGAATCTACCCTTATATTTCATAGCGAATTTCCTTATCCTCTCAAGTGCCTTATATTTTCGAACAGTTTTTTCATTTTCTTATGGTCTTTTTTGCCCGGCGTTTTTTCAATGCCGCTGCATACGTCAATTCCGTAAACCCCCAGTTCAACCGCCTCTGCCGCATTGTCGGGATTTATCCCGCCAGCCAAGAAAATACGTTTTTCTATATGCCCTATAATATTCCAGTCAAAAGTTATCCCCGTACCGCCGTACTTTTCAGGATGGAAAGCGTCCAGCAGAATAGCATCTGTGAAAAAACTGTCCGCCCTTTTGATATCTGTTTGGTCTTTTACCCGCAGTGCCTTCATAGTTTTCACGTTGAGGGAAAGAAACGACCGACAGAACTGTGGGTCTTCATCGCCGTGTAGCTGAACCCAGTCCAATTGGCATTGGCTTATGGTTTCTCGGATTCGCTCAAACGAAGCATTCACAAATACACCGGCAATATCTATAAAGGCCGGCAATTTGTTTATTATCTCCGTTGCCTTTTCCGGCGGTACAAACCTTGGGCTTTTCGGATAAAAATTAAATCCTAATAAGTCCGCACCCATATCCATCGCAGCCTTAGCATCCTGGTAATTGGTAATACCACAAATTTTAACTTTCACTATCAACATACTCGATACTCGTTACTCGTTACTCGTTACCTGATGCTCACTGCCCATATCATAATTCACGATTTTGAGACTTCTATCAGTTTTTCCAGACAGGCCAGTGCCCTGCCGTCGCTGACCGAGGCATTTGCTATTTTAATTGCCGATTCGAAATCGTCAGCTAAATTACCGGCAATTATGGCAGCGGCAGCGTTTAGAATAACAATATCTTTGCGAGGCCCGCTGTCTTTACCGCCTACAATATCCCTTAGGACCCTTGCACTGGCTTGTGCATCAGTTATTTTCAGCTCCTCTACGCCGGCCGACGTGATACCAAAATCTTCCGGATTCAGTTCTTTGCCTGTAATTTGGCCGTTTCTTAGCTCAAGGATTTTGGTAACTGCCGCTGTACTTATCTCATCCAGTCCCCTACTATGAACCACCATTGCGTACCGTGTGCCTAATAGTTTAAGTGCCTCGGCTATTCGTTCCATTAAATTTTCATCGGCTACGCCCAATACCTGGGCCTGTGCGTTGGCTGGATTAGCCAAAGGCCCGAGGATGTTGAAGACTGTTCTAAAGCCAAGCGTCTTGCGTATCGGCTGAACATATTTCATTGCCGGGTGGAACATCGGTGCGAACATAAAACCGATGTGCGCCTGCTTTATGCACTCTGCCACGATTTCGGCAGCAGCATCTATTTTAACGCCTAATTCGGCTAACACGTCCGCTGAGCCGCAACTGCTGGTTATGCCGCGATTGCCGTGCTTGGCGATATAAACCCCCGCCCCTGCCGCCACCAACGCCGACGTGGTTGAAATGTTAAAGGTTTTTATCGCTGCTCCGCCTGTACCGCAGGTATCAACCAGATTATCGACATCAACGTTTACAGCGACGGCATGTTTTCGCAGTGATTTGGCAAGTCCGGCTAATTCTGCCGCTGTTACTCCTTTGGCCCGCATCGCTGTAAGAAACGCTGCAATTTGGACCTCACTGACCCGGCCTTCAAAAACAATGTCCAGCAGGCTTGTTGCCTGTTCGAAGCTCAGACTTTTCCCTTGCAGTAACGGCTCGATATATTCAATTATTGTTGCCATAATTAGCGGATAGCGTTTAGCGTATAGGGTTAAGCATTCTATACAACATACTACCCACCTCCTTTAATAAGTTTTCAATGGTTTTGCTATTCTTTGTATACTTTAAATCTATCGCCAAGAGATATTGGGTTTCTAACTCCGCCAGGGAACCATAGGCAATGGATAAAAACTGTCTATACTCAGGTTTGTGGTTTCTGCCGTACCCTTCAGCTATATTGGACGGTACGGATATAGCCGCTATTCTCATTTGTTGAGATAGTCCATAGATTTCAGATTTCGGAAAATCTTTTGTTGTCTTATATGTTTCTAAAACCAACTTATATGCTTTTTGCCAAACTATGAGGTCTTTAAATGATTTTGTTTTCATAACTATACGCTGTCCGCTAAACGCTACCCGCTATCTTTAAGATGTTTTCGATTATTTTACCGCCTGCGGGTGTTAAAATGCTTTCCGGATGAAATTGAACGCCGAATATTGGCAGCTTCTTATGCTCAAGGCCCATAACAATCCGGTCAAATTCAGCGGTTTGCTCCAGGCAATCCGGCAGCTTCAGCACACAAAGACTGTGATAGCGCCCGGCCTGCAGCGGATTTTCAACGCCGGCGAAGATGCCCTTTTCATTATGTGTTACTCGTGAGCCCTTGCCGTGCATCGGCTCCGGTGCATGGCCGATTTCGCCGCCGAAATACTGCGCAACCGCCTGATGTCCCAGACATACGCCGAATATTGGCAGTTTGTCCTTGAAATAATCTATCGCTGAAAGCGTTACACCAGCCGTATCCGGCGTGCCAGGCCCGGGCGAAATCACAAGCAGGTCAGGAGCAAATTCATCGGCCAATCGTTTAAGTTCCTCAAGCCTGGTATCAGCACGATAAACCTTGGCCCGGCAATTACGCTTACAAAAATCATCAACCAGATTATATGTGAACGAATCGAAGTTATCGATGAACAAAACTTTTCTGTTTATATCTCTCATAAGATTTCGCTTTCAATTCTATCCACAAATAGCACGCAGGCAGGACATTGCTTTATGTTCGGTTTCTTCAAATTCAGTCTTCGGAACACTATCGTGTACAATACCTGCACCGACTCGAATGTATGCGGTGTGGTTCTTGACCTGCAGACTTCTTATGGTAATACAACTGTCGAATTGGCCGTCCACAGTCAGATAACAAACAGCTCCGCCATAGTAGCCGCGTTTGGTTTTTTCAAACAGACGTATCAGCTTCATTGCTTCGATTTTCGGAGCCCCTGTAAGCGTTCCCATATTCATCGTGGCAAGGTATGCGCTCAATGCGTCAAGATTGGCTGCGAGTGTGCCTTTAACGTTACTTACCAGATGCTGCACCGAGGCGTATTTTTCAACTGTCAGCAGTTCGGTAACGATTCTGCTGCCCGCCTCAGCCACTCGTGCAATATCATTCCTGGCCAAGTCAACCAGCATTATATGCTCAGCCAATTCTTTATGATCGAGCTTCAGTTCAGCCTCATATCTAAAATCGGTATCAGGGTCGATGTTCTTTCCGACCCGGCCTCTGGGCTTTGTGCCGGCTATGGGCCTGATTTCTACATAGCGAGTTTCGGTGCCGCTGACGCGTAAGCTAATTTCAGGAGAAGAGCCCATCAATATCGTATTAGGGGTATTGAGATAAAACATATACGGCGAAGGGTTCAACTCCCTCAACCGCTTATAAACATCCAGCGGCTCATCCGGACAGGGTTCTAATTTCGTCCTGCTCAAAACAACTTGAAAAATATCGCCGTCGATAATATGCCGCTTAGCGTCGTTAACCATCTTTTCGTACTCAGTCTGGTCGGTATCCGTTGAAGCAGGCCGCAGCGAGCCGGTAAACTTTTGGCCTTTCGGCGTCTCAGACCGTGCAATGTTAAAATAGTAATCGAAACAATCCTGCGCTTCGGCGATTGCAGCTTCACGGTCGCCGTCGGTTATCATTACATTGACAACCACATAACCCTTGCCTGCTGCAT
>CAJVYK010000146.1 GCA_913009865.1 uncultured bacterium | reverse complement strand
GATGTTGTTTTAGACGCTGTTCTAATGCGTGAACAAACCCGAAGCACCGGAATCGGCGCCGGAATCGCCATCCCGCACGGCAAATGCAAAGCTGTCAAGGAACTGGTTATGGCGGTCGGAATTGCAGACGAGCCGATTGATTTTGAAAGCATAGATGAGAAGCCGGTAACAATCGTCATCCTGCTGGTCTCGCCAGCCGACCAAACCGGCCCACATATTCAGGCCCTGGCCAGAATAAGCAGACTGATGCTTGATGAACAATTCAAACAAAGTCTTAATGAAGCCGGCTCCGCTGAAGAGGTTTACGAGCTTCTAAGCAGCAAAGAGAACGAATAGTTGTTGGTTCATTGTTCATAAACTATGAACCACGAACTATCAACTATGAACTAAGTTGTTGTTTCCCAGAGAATCAAACCCAACTCGTAAGGGTTAACCATATCAACGTGCCTGGGCAAAACTCGCACGGCAAGGCCCTGTCGGCCGGACGCTCTGCAAGACATTGAGCCGGTAAACCAATGTTCTCCATCCTGCCCCGATGCCTCTTTATAATCCATTTTCACAGATGAGCCGTTCCTGATATTTCCCCAGGAGTCCACAAGACCATGATAAAGCTCGACTGAAACATCGTCAGGGCCAACTTTGCCAAGCTTAACCAATGCCCTGGCGCTTAACTCCGAGCCGACCTTAATCTGTGATTGTTCAGGATTTAGCCGGCTGTTTCCCTGGCCGTTGTTGTTGACCTGTACCTGAACATCTCTAATGACAAATTCCGGCCAGGCCGTTTTTATATTGGATTTCCACATCGAAAACGCCTTGGCCCTGGAGCAATCCTGTGCAGTCAAATACCGCCACCTGGCCGCAGCCGGATTATAAAACCTTCGGGTATATTCACTGACCATTCTGTGCGTGTTGAACCGCGGCACTATCCACTTGATAGAATTTTTTATTCTGCGTATCCAGGCCCGCGGCAAATTGTCAGTTGAGCGGGTGTAGAACAAAGGAACAATTTCGTTTTCCAGCATATTATAAATCATCTGCGATTCCACAATATCCTGGTAACCGGCATCATCATAGGTTTCGCCTGAACCAATAGCCCAGCCGCCGTCAGGCCTGTAACCCTCACACCACCAGCCATCCATAGTGCTCATATTCAATGCACCATTAATTGCCGCTTTCATACCGCTTGTGCCGCTGGCCTCCATCGGCCTGCGAGGATTATTAAGCCAAATATCAACGCCGCGAACCAGGACCCTGGCCACATTAATATCATAGTCTTCCAGAAATACTATACGCCTTCTCACATCATACTGGCTGGCAAAGTGAATAATCTGACGGACAATCTCCTTACCTTCCGTATCTTTTGGATGAGCCTTGCCCGCAAAAATAATTTGAACAGGCCGATTCGGGGCAGTAAGCAGCTTTATAAGCCGCTTCGGGTCCTTAAGCAGCAGATTGCCCCTTTTGTAACTGGCAAATCGTCTGGCAAAACCAATGGTCAATGCCTCAGAATCGAGAATCTCCTCAGCCCAGTTCAATTCAGTATGGTAAGTACCTCGCCGTTGCATCTGAGTCCTGAGCTGATTGCGGGCAAAAGCAATCAGACCTGTTTTGCATCGTTGATGTATCCGCCAGAATTCCTCATCAGGAATGTGTTCGATGTTCTTCCAAATCGACGTATCAGTAGTTTCATCTGTCCAACCCTGCCCAAGATACCTTTCGTATAAAGAGTTCATCTCATCTGACAGCCAACTTTTAATGTGTATACCGTTCGTAATCGAGGTTATCGGCACTTCACTAACAGGCACGCCGGGCCAAAGGAACGCCCACATACCACGTGATACCCGCCCATGCAACCTGCTTACGCCGTTTCTGTAACTGCTCAGCCGCAACGCCAGAATCGGCATCTTGAATGACTCGTTATCGTCATCAGCATCTATTCTGCCTAATGCGAGAAACTGCTTTTTACTTATCCCAAGATCAGAAATAAACCTGCCAAAATATTTATCCATCAGTTTTACTGAAAACTCATCAAGACCGGCTTTTACAGGCGTGTGTGTCGTAAAAATATTTCCCGATTTCGTGGCTTCAAGAGCTTCATCAAAAGTCATATTCTTAGCGCTTCGCAACTGCCGAATACGCTCCAACGCAGTGAAGGCGGCGTGACCTTCATTCATATGGCAGACGGTTGGTGTAATATCCATAGCTGCTAAAGCCTTTAAGCCGCCAATACCCAACATAATCTCCTGGCGAATTCGCATCTCACGGTCGCCGCCATAAAGACTGGCGGTGATTATACGGTCAATCGACGAATTAGCGGCAATGTTGGTGTCCAGCAGATACAGCTTTACTCTGCCAACGGAAACACACCATATTTGCGCATATACAGGCCTGCCCGGATATTCAACGCTAATGACCAACGGCTGGCCGTCGGCTTTTCGAACCAGCTCGACCGGCATATTATAGAAATCATTCTCGACATACACTTCCTGCTGCCAACCATCAACATTTAAATATTGACGGAAATAACCCTTTTGATACATAAGACCAACGCCAACTATTGGAACACCAAGGTCCGAGGCGCTTTTTAAGTGGTCACCAGCCAACACTCCAAGACCGCCCGAATAAACAGGCAGGCATTCATGAATACCAAACTCGGCGCTAAAGTACGCGATAATCGGCTCGGTACATTTTGAACAAACCTTTTCAAACCACGTTGACCCGTCAAGATATAATCTCAGCTTTTCCTCAGCTCGCTGCAGCTCACACAGAAAACCCTGATTTTCAGCCAGAGCCTCTAATTGCTTCTGTGAAACATTGCCAAGAAGTTTGGCCGGATTGTGACCACAAGCCGCCCACAAATTACTGTCAATACGTTTGAACAGCTCTACAAACTCCGGGTTCCAGGACCAAAACAAATTCTGTGCGATAACCTCCAAAGCCCTTAAAGAATCCGGCAGTGCAGGCAAAACTGTAAAGTTACGAACCTTTGGCATCTTTTGCCTCTCCACAACACAAGTCGGCCGATAATAAATACTAAGAATTATAGGACAAAAAAATAATACCTATCGACCATAGTTTAATCGACAAATCAGTTATTCAGCTTAACCCCAAAAAGCAAATCAAACGATGACCCGGATATTTGGCGGCATCTTGAAATTATTCAGCTAAGTTCATTAACAACAGTATCTTAGCTGATTAATCGCTAATGTTTAGTGCGGGACAACAAGAGGCATTTGCCGAACATTGCGATGGCTGATAAGAGACCGGCGGCGAATAACGGCCAATAGAAATAGGATTGGAAGTCCGGCTCTGTGATGTGCAGGCCGGCAATGCAGAAAGAGACAACCACAACAAAGCCGGCAAGGGTAAAGACCAGCCAGTCTATCAGGGTTACTTTAAGGCCTTTGTCGTGACAAGAGCGGTAGAGTATTATTACGGCAAAGCCGAGCAATGTAAACGAAATAAGCAGTGGGGCCAGGACAGGTGAAGCCCAGGTAACTGGTATTAGAAACAGTATGTCCCAATCCATAATCGAGGCAGGCCAGTCGAGAAGGACCTTGAGCCATACGTAGTAGAAAATATCCCACACAGCGAAGATGGTTAGAAAATAAGCTGTTCGTTGGCGGAGGTTTTGGCCGAACAGCCAGGCGGCGGTAAAAATTAACACTATTGATGCAGCTTCCCTGCCGATTTCAGTTAATAAAAGCTGCCTGGTCCAGAGTAATTCGGCCAGGGGAAAGATGAAGCCGGCGGGATAAAAAATCGTTCGCAAGTAAACAACCACAGCGGCCTCGAAATACGCAAAGGCGATACTGAAAATTACAACGATACAAAATCGCTTGGTCGTTTTGAGCAGCCCATCAGACATATCTGGTAACTTTTCGCGCATTTGCCTGACTATAGATTTTGCAATTCTCTTAGTAGTGCCGGGATGATTTTGTTTTCAGGTACTATTGAAATTTTTCGACCATTACGGTAAATACAGGCCTTGTTCTTTGCAGCACATACGGCCAAATCAGCATCAGCAGCTTCACCAGGACCGTTGACAATACAGCCCATCACGGCAATACGCAATGGCTTGTCAATACCAGTCAGGGCTTTTTTAACTCGGCGGGCCAGCTTTACCACATCAATTTGAGCGCGGGCGCAGGTGGGGCAAACTATCAGCTCCGGACTTGTGCGTTCGTAAAGGCCAAGTGCGATTAGGATTTGTTTTGCAATTTCAGTTTCCACGACCGGATTGCCGGCGGCACTTACCCTGATGGTGTCGCCAATGCCTTCGGCCAGCAGTGTGCCCAGGGCAATAGCTGATGGTATCCGGGCGTCCTCAGGCAGGCCTGCGTGGGTTAAGCCAAGGTGGATTGGATAATTAAAGACTTCAGCGATACGGCGGTTGATTGCGATGGTTCGGAAAGTATCGCTGCTTTTCGCGCTGAGAACCAACTGCGTGAAATTGCGATTTTCAAACAGCCGGACATATCTTTTCATTTCGCTTAACATCAAAGCGGACCGTTTTGCCATTGGGACATCATCGGTTTTAAGGTCTCTGATACTTGCTTCGTTGACGCCGATGCGGATAGCGGTTTTGTGCATTTTGGCTGCGTCTATTATTCGCAGGATACTTTCTCGTTTTTTTATATTGCCGGGGTTGAGCCGTACTTTAGCAGCCCCTGCTTCAA
>CAJVYK010000145.1 GCA_913009865.1 uncultured bacterium | reverse complement strand
GTACTTTTCATCGTTCAGTCACCTTACTTTTCACTATCGGTCGTCGAGTAGTACTTAGCCTTGGAGGGTGGTCCCCCCAGCTTCACACAGAGTTCCACGAGCTCCGTGCTACTCTGGTACGCCGGCAGTATCGCAGGGCTCTCGCTTTTACATACAGGACTATCACCTTCTATGGTCGGCCTTTCCAGACCGTTCTGCTCGCGATGCCTTTGTAACTGCTTACCAGCGCCCGCAACCCCAGAGAGCAAGCTCTCTGGTTTGGGCTATTCCGCTTTCGCTCGCCGCTACTTACGGAGTCTCGGTTGATTTCCTTTCCTACAGGTACTGAGATGTTTCAGTTCCCTGCGTTAGCTTCACATAGCCTATGCATTCAGCTATGGATGACAGGATCTGGTTGCCCAGTCCTGCCGGGTTTCCCCATTCGGAGATCCCGGGATTAACGGTTGCTAGACACCTGCCCCGGGCTTATCGCAGTCAGCCACGTCCTTCATCGCCTCTCGACGCCAAGACATCCCCCATACACCCTTAGTAACTTGACCATATCAATCTTTGATTGCCTTTAGTCAGAAAATGTTCCTAAGTTTGCGCTCATTGTAGTAAGTTTTTCGAGTGATATCGAAAAACTTATCCACGCATCTGTATATTAACTTGTCAAAGAACTGTTTTGTTCATTGTCTGTTGTTCGTTGTTCATCGACGAACTATGAACTCATAACAATGAACTCCACACTGGAGACGATGGGACTCGAACCCACGACTTCCGCCTTGCAAAGGCGGCGCTCTCCCAGCTGAGCTACGTCCCCGGGACCCGCTTTGCGGGAAATCCTAAATACTAATATCTAAATCCTAAAGTTTAGAATTTAGTGTTTAGAACTTAGTGCTTCCTTTGGCTGTCAGCCAAAGGCAGTGGGCCCGGGTAGACTCGAACTACCGACCTCACGCTTATCAGGCGTGCGCTCTAACCAGCTGAGCTACGAGCCCAAAATGATTTTCGATTTTCAATTGACGATTTTAATCTTAAATCGAAAATCCACGGCGGTCGGTTATAACTATAAACTTAAAAAAGAGCAATAAAAAAAACCGCTGCTCAAACTGTCAGCGGTTTCTACATATACCGATGCTTATTCAACAGTTTAAAGCAAGAACACACAAGTTATCAAGATTCTCTTCAAAATCCTAATTTAATCCCTTTCCGGCGGGCTGTTAAACATATCAGCCAACACTCAGTATTACAGTTTATTACGGTATCGACAGGTAGTCAAGTTTTTTTTAATGTTTTTTTCATTTTTCGCTCCTCTAAGATATTACGGCCGATTTGAGGCAGATGTTCGCCCGGGAAGCTACACAATTTCGTGCGTCAAGGGGGCATTTAGAGACCGTCAAGGCCGTTTAGTTCGCAACCGGTATCTTACCGGCCTATACCATATATTTAGCCCCGCAATTTATTACGGGGTTTCCTTCTCATTTAGCCCCACGTTTCACGTGGGGTTTTTATGTTCCCTTCGTAATTCGAAATTCCTTGTTCCACCGTAAGGTGTCCTCCGTAAGCGCTGTAAGGTGTGCTGCGCAGAGTCCTTAGGACTGCGGAGATATTGGATATTCTGTTTTACCCACCCCTGTGCTGGGGGGATTATTTACATAGGCCTGCCTGGGGTTTTTACAATGACAGGCCTATAAGCACTAAAATCACGAGAACCACATCAATGAAAAGCCATCCCAAAAACTCCAACTTAGTTTCAGTAAAGCTCTTAAGGAACTTAGCGTATCGTGGCAAGCAAATGGCGAATACTATTCCTATTCCTATCGTTATCCATAACGGAAACGGCCCAATTTTGTAAATAACATCAGGATGTACATGAAGCCATATAATAAGAAGCATAGCTAAAAAGAGTGGTCCGAACCCAAGTAAGATACAGCACCATTTCTTTAACGAATTTCTGTTCATGATATACCTTTACAACTAAACAGCATTTTTTGCAAATTCTCTTGTCGGCTAAATTGGCAAATTTGTTTTTGTCTTCCACTTCCACACTCATTTCCAAGTATGCCCTGCTTGTACCTTGGTAGCTAAAACAAATCTGTGGTTACCAAAACTAAAATCTGAGTAAATCAGTGTTAATAAGGTGTCTAAAAAATTCGAGTTGATTCGTGCTAATTCGTGGCTAAATTCTCCCCTATTTTCCTAAATTCAGGATAATTTCAGTTCTCAATTTTCAACTGAACATTCTCTGCGTTTTCATCCTGAGTACGGTCGAAGGGCTCCGCGGCAGAATTTTTTGTCTCTGTTTGTTTTGCAATATTTAGCAGCACGCCAACGGCAGCGGCACAGAGCAGCATACTCGTCCCGCCGGCACTTACAAACGGCAGAGGTATGCCTTTTGTCGGCAGCACAACCGTCGCCACGCCGATATTGAGGGCGGCCTGAATAGCGATTGTTAAAACAATACCGCCGGCCAGAAGCTGGCCGAGGCGGTCTCGACAGCGCACAACCACTAAAATTCCCAGCCAGACAAAAACAATAAACAATCCAATGACCGTTGCGGTTCCGACAAAGCCGAGTTCTTCGCCGATAATAGCGAAAATAAAATCTGTCGTATCCTCCGGCAAATGGCCGTATTTGCAAATTCCTTTGCCCAGCCCTTTGCCGAACAATCCGCCGGAACCGAGGGCAATCAGCGACTGATTCGCCTGATAAGCAGCAGAATCAGCCCATTTTTGAGGGTTCAAAAAAGCGCCAATCCGCTGCAGCCGGCTGGGCGAGCGAATCAGGGCTACGCAAAAGGCAATTGCGGCAAAGGGTAAGGGCGTTAGAATGTGCCATAATTTTGCACCGCTGATTATTAACATCAAAAAGCCCAAAAGTGATATAAATGCCGCTGTACCAAAATCTTCGGTGATGACCAATCCAACTACCAGAGCTATAACTAAAAAGGCCGGCACAATTCTTTCCCAGTATAACCTTATGCTATCACCGAACTTATCACAAACCGCAGCTAAAAAGAAAACAATCGACCATTTTGCCAGCTCAGAAGGCTGAAAACTTATCGTTACCGGCCCAATGGGGATTCTTAGCCATCGGCGGGCACGGTTTATTTCAGTGCCGAACTGCGGGAATAAAACGACTATAAGCAGCACTAAACTAAGGACTAATAGAAAACCGGCCGGGGATTTCAGCCAGCCGTCAGCTAAGCTGAACTTTCGATAATTGAAACAGGAAACGGCGTACATAACGGTAACCGCTAAAGGGAAGAACAGGATTTGCCGTAGGCCGGGGAAATCATAAAACCGCTGCAAGTCAAGCTCCCGGCCAACGTTAGCACCTGCGGAGAAGACAAAGACCGTCCCAACAGCCATTAAAAGAATAACGGTCATTGCAATGTAACCGGGCAGTGAGTTGTTTTTTATTGTCGTAACCACTTAATCCTGATGTATTTAGAGAAAGAGTTAGTTTTTTTGCAAACTTAAGTTATTGCGCTTAATATAAGTGTATTTTCGGCTCCCGCGGGCTGATTACAGTAAAAATTATTACGCTACAAAAGGGAGAAGTCAGGAGTCAATTTCGAAATAATCTTCAATCAAATACGCAAGTTGTTAAAATAGGCAGGGCGAAAACATTCGAAAAATGATGCGAAACGTTTGGAAATATTCGAAAACGTTCAAAAAATGACGTGAAACGTTCGAAAATATTCAAAAATATTCGACTTTGAACCCTGCGACGTGGTCACGGGACTAACTCTTTTTCAAATTCTCCAAGAACGACTTTTTTTACCTCATCAAGCGTGCCGTCAAGATAGGCGCCTGCGGCCATTGTGTGGCCGCCGCCGCCGAACTTCTGGGCGATTTTGCGAACGTCAACAGCGCCTCTACTCCGCAAAGAACATCTGACACGGCCGTCCCCTGCCTCCACAAACAAAGCCGCCGCCTCAACCGTGCTTATCCGCTGGCACTCGTCGATTAGATTTTCAGTATCCTTATGTGAAGCACCGGTACGTCCAAAATCCCGCTGAGTTAAATGCTGGCTCGCGTACCGGCCATCAAAATACAACTCGAGCGTCTCGAGCATCACAACCATCAGTCTGAATCGCTGCAAAGAAAAATTCTGGTACAAATCGTGATGGATTTGCGAAGGATTAGCGCCGGAGTCAATCAGCTCGGCGCAGACCCGATGAACCCTACTGTCTGTATTGGGAAAGTGAAACCAGCCGGTATCAGTGGCTACTGCGACAAAAAGCGACTTGACAATTTTTTGAGGTTTCAGCCAACCGGCATATCTCAAAAAATCAAAGATAATCAGGCCTGTGGCCGCAGCAGCGGTGTCAATCAACTCGATATCCCCGAGACCGTCAGCGGTTACATGATGGTCGATTACCAGAACGGGTTTGTTATTTTGTTTCAAGTACTCTTCAAATTTCGGCAGTTGGCTGTAACTGTTGGTATCGACAATTATAATCAAATCAAATTCGGCGAATTGACCCTCTGTTAGCTGCTGGAGGCTAATATCTCTGCCGAGGATTTTTGGGGGGTCGGCAAATAAAAACCCGTACCACTCTGGCACTTCGGACAGTAATAAAGGCGCTGCCTTTTTACCGAGAGCGGCCAGAACATCACAAATCGCCGCAATCGAGCCGCAGGCATCGCCGTCCGGCTTTGTGTGAGTCGTTACCAAAATACTGTTAGATTTATCTATTAACTCAACCGCTTTTTG
>CAJVYK010000144.1 GCA_913009865.1 uncultured bacterium | reverse complement strand
TCATCAGTTCTTTGAAGAACTCCCTGATAGTCGTATAGGACATATGACAGCGACCCTTCATAAACGCTATCGAACCGGTTACATCAGCACCGAGCAGACCGCCTTTGCGAATCGCATCCGGCATAGGGGCAATGTGCGTTTTTCCCGTAACAGGGTCAAGGTATTTTCTGGCTCTATGTTCTATTACTTTATACATTTTTTCCGGCAGCTCTATCTGCTGAATTATAAACCATTCATCAAGCTGCTTAAGGCCTTTGGTGTCTTTATCTTTAAACTCGTATTCAATGACTTCATCTACTTGCTCCGGCCCAAAAGGCGTACGCGAAAACTTTCTGTGCCCATGCTGGCCGCCTCGCTTACGTTTTCTACGGCCTACCTTAACAACGGTCTTTTTGGGCTTTACAATATCACTGGAAGGCGGCTTGGAGGAATTATTCGAATTCTTCTTGAGCCGGGCAACTTCTTCTTCCAGTTGCTGAATCCGTTTGAGAAGTATGTCAATCTGCTGTCTCAGTTCTGCGATGATTTTATCTTTTTCGTCCATGCCCTATTTTATAACAGGGCGCAAACAAAAGCGCAAGTTGCCTATTTTAACATTTTAAACCCTTTATGAAAAAATTTCTGTGAACGGTTACAAGAATTTTAATAAGTGTAGTACTGTTGATGACCGTAACGGGCATTTGTTGGGCTGACACTACCGGTGAACTGGCTGGGGAGAATGCCGAGCTGCGGCGGAGGGTTGAACGGCTGGAAAAGGAATTGGCTGAGCTGAAAAAAATTGTTATGCAGCAGGCCGAAACACCAAACCCCGAGTCCAAAACCGAGTCAAAACCCGACATTACCCCCAAGTTGAATGAAACCGACCTGGAGAAAATTGCAGCAATGGTTCAGAGCGGGGCCGTAAAGAAAAAACCTGTCTGGTCGAACCTTGATATACAGCTTTATGGCTATCTCAAACTTGATGCCGCTTATGACAGCTCTCGCACTACCACGGGCAATTACGTCATGTGGGTGGATTCGGAGAATACAAATAAGAACGACAACGAATTCAATATGACAGCCAACGAGACCCGGCTGGGAATGATGATTACCGGCCCGGAGGATGGTGGCGTCAGGACCAGCGGACGTGTGGAAATTGACTTTTATGGCGGTGGACCTGAAAATAAATCTCGTATTATGATGCGTCATGTTTATCTGAAAATCGATTGGCCGGAGGAACGCTTTAGTATTATTGCCGGCCAGACTTCGGATGTAATATCGCCTTTGAATCCTTATACTTTGAATTATTCGGTTGCCTGGTGTGCGGGTAATATCGGCTATCGGCGTCCGCAGATACGCCTGACAAAGAGCTTTGCACTGAACAGCGACGTTGACATCAAGCTGGAAGGTGCCCTGGCTCGCACTATCGGCATAAACAACACGTTGACTCCGAGTTCGGAGTCGGGCGAGGATGCCGGCTTGCCGGGCGTTCAGGCCAGGGTAAGTGCGACATTTCCATTACTCAGGTATAAACCGACCACGTTTGGTGTCTCTGGGCACTGGGCGAAGGAAGAGTATGACACCTCACTCAGCGGCGCTAACAAGGATTTTGACAGTTGGTCGCTCAACCTTGATTTGACCCAGCCGGTTAGCGAGTGGCTGACCGTCAAGGGCGAATTGTTTACCGGCGAGAACTTAGGCGCCTACCTGGGCGGTATTGGCCAGGGCGTTAATACGAGTACTTACAATGAAATTGGCAGCAGAGGCGGCTGGGTCGCGGCAAGCTTAGGCCCCTGGAGTAAATGGCGTTATAATCTGGGCGTCAGTGTCGATGATGTTGACAATGATGACCTGGCGGGTATTACTGGAGATAAGCGTAACTACAACCGTTCTATATTTGGCAATGTGATTTACTCGGTTAACAAGAACACTGAAATTGGCTTCGAGCTTTCTCAGTGGCACACGGGATATGAGGGCCAGAGTGATGGTGATAGTTTGCGTGCACAGACATCGTTTATATACAGATTCTGAGTTTTGAGTTGAGTTAAGTTAAGAGCTTTTTCAGTCGATATTCAATAAATTACACATAAAAAAAGGAGAGCGTTATGGAAAAAGTACAGAAAGCTATTGATTCTCTTATGACAGAGAAGCGGACGTTTCCACCGCCGCCGGAAATTAGGGCTGGTGCTTATATATCCAGTGACCAGCAGTATAAACAGATGTGGGAGCAATCGATTAACGAGCCCGACGGTTTCTGGCTGGAGCAGGCCAAGACGCTTACCTGGTTTAAAGAGCCGACTAAGAGTCTGGAATACACCTGGGACACCAAGGCCCGCAAAATCGAGCATACCTGGTTTGCCGACGGTCAATTGAACGTTTCGTACAACTGTCTGGACCGTCATCTTGGAACGCCGGTTGCGAAAAAGACCGCCCTGATTTGGCAGGGTGAAGCGGAAGATGCAGTGAAGAGATTTACCTATGAGCAGCTTCATAAGGAAGTTTGTAAATTTGCCAATATCCTGAAATCGAAGGGCATAAAAAAGGGCGACCGTGTGGCGATTTATATGCCGATGGTTCCCGAGCTTGCGATAGTAATGCTGGCCTGTACCCGTATCGGCGCTATTCATTCGATTATTTTCGGTGGATTCAGCTCAGACGCCATCCAGGGCCGTGTCAACGATTCCGACTGCAAAATGCTTATTACAGCTAATGTCTCACTGCGTGCCGGCAAGCATATCCGGCTCAAGGATATAGCCGATAAGGCTCTGGAAAATACGCCTACGATTGAAACTGTTTGCGTTGTCAAAGTTAATAATGAACCCTGCGATATGAAAGCCGGCAGGGACTTTTGGTATCATGATAAGATGGCCGATGCAAGCGAGGAATGCGAAGCCGAGCCGATGAATGCCGAAGACCCGCTGTTTATCCTTTACACATCCGGTTCAACCGGCAAGCCGAAGGGCGTTGTCCATACCACCGGCGGATACCTGCTGCACACCTCGCTCACTCACAAGCTTGTTTTCAACATTCACGATGATGACATTTACTGGTGTACCGCTGATATCGGCTGGGTGACAGGCCACAGTTATATTGTCTATGGTCCGCTTGCGAACGGCGCAACTTCACTTATGTTCGAGGGCGTTCCCACGTATCCTGATGCGGGGCGTTTCTGGCAGATTTGCGACAAGTTCGGTGTTACTGTTTTCTATACGGCGCCTACAGCCATTCGTGCTCTTATGCGTCTTGGCGAGGAATGGCCCGCCAAATACAAGCTGGATTCGCTGAGGATTCTCGGCACTGTCGGCGAGCCGATAAATCCTGAGGCCTGGATGTGGTATTACGAGAAAATAGGCCGCGGCAGATGCCCCATTGTTGACACCTGGTGGCAGACCGAGACCGGCGGCTTTATGATTACGCCGCTGCCAGGCGCTCATACGTTAAAACCAGGAAGTGCATCCCGGCCGTTCTTCGGAATCGATACTGTTGTCCTGCGAGACGATGGCAGCGAATGTGCTGTCAACGAAGGCGGCAAGCTTTGCATTCGCAAGCCCTGGCCCGGAATGATGCGGACGATGTGGGGCGACCACGATAGATTTATTGATACGTATTTCACAATGTATGACGATATTTATTTCGCAGGTGACGGCTGCAGGATTGATGAGGATGGTGATTACTGGCTGATGGGAAGAATCGATGATGTAGTCAACGTTTCCGGCCATCGTATCGGCACAGCGGAGGTTGAAAGCGCACTGGTCAGCCATGAGAAGGTGGCCGAGGCTGCTGTTACGCCGGTGCCGCATGAGATTAAAGGCCAGGGACTGTATGCTTTCGTTACTCTCGTAGAAGGAGTTGACGACGATAACGAGCTGAAAAAGGAGCTTGTGATGCACGTACGAAAAGAGATTGGTCCTATCGCTGCTCCGGAAGCGATTCAGTTTGCTCCTTCCTTGCCGAAGACCCGCTCCGGCAAGATTATGCGGCGTATCCTCCGCAAGATTGCTGAGAAAGACACGGATAATCTGGGTGACATCTCTACACTCGCCGACCCTGGCGTAGTGGATATGTTGATTAAGGGCCGACAGCAATAAGTAATTTAATAGCATAGGAATTTGTATTTTTTGACGGGATTTACAGAGCTTGCCCTGAGCGGAGCCGAAGGGATAAAACAGAATGAATATAAACCAGAAATCTTGTTAATCCTGTCTAAAAGTCCCGCCGAAGGCGGTTTTATGTCGCCCGGCTTGGAAAGGATTGGTTATGAGCGAAGAAGTTATTGCATCGCAGGAAGTCATCGAAAATCATGGTTGGCGTAATACTTTTGCGGGAATGGGTATCAACCTTGCCCTTGGTATTCTATATACCTGGAGTGTTATCAGTAAAGGAATACCGCAAAGCTGGGGCTGGAACGAATCCGACAAATCCTGGCCTTATTCGGTCGCATGTCTGGTATTTTGTCTCGTAATGGTACCGGCAGGCAGAATGCAGGATAAGATTAGCCCACGAGTGGTCGCCAGTATCGGGGGCATTTTGGTCGGCATCGGCTTTATAACAGCAAGTTTAACAACGTCGCTTATTGGTTTTGTCATCGGCTTTGGCATACTCGCAGGCGCTGGCATCGGCTTTGGCTACGCCTCGGCAACTCCGCCTGCCGTCAAGTGGTTTCCACCAGCCAAAATGGGGATGATTGCAGGTATCGTAGTCTCCGGCTTCGGGCTGGCATCGGTGTATGCTGCGCCACTTGCCAAGTGGCTTA
>CAJVYK010000143.1 GCA_913009865.1 uncultured bacterium | reverse complement strand
CCTCAAAGGTGAAACTTTTATCCTTATAAACGGATATTACAACCGGCACAATTGTTCCATTAAGCTCTTTTGTTCGTTCGTTGAACTGCGAGACGAACTGGCCGATATTAACACCATGTTGTCCCAGCGCAGGTCCTATCGGCGGAGCCGGCGTCGCCTTTCCACCCTGTGCCTGCAATTTAATCTTTACTGCTACTTCTTTGGCCATTACTTACCTTTAATTAGGGCACAGCTATTACTGTGCGCTATTTCTTATTACAATTTTTCGATTTGCCAATACTCTATATCCAGCGGTGTACTTCGGCCGAATATCGTAACAATCACTTTCACAATCCCACGCTCCTGGTCAATCGAATCAACCGTACCTTCAAAGTTTTCAAAGGCCCCTTCTCGAATTTTAATCTGGTCACCTTTTTCAAATTCGACTTTAATGCTTGGTGCATCATCCGGCCTTTCCGCCTCTGAAAGCATCTTTGCCACATCAGTATCTCGCATCGGCGTGGGAATTCCCTCTGTGCTGATAAAATCTCCCACCCCGGAAGTTTCCTTAATCATAAACCATGCACGGTCCTGGACCCGCCCATCCTCGGTCGGCTCCATCTCCATAAAAACATAGCCTGGATAGAGTTTGCGCTTATGAACCGTTTGCTTATTGCCTCGGATGTGCTTAATCTGCTCAACAGGAACCTCTATCCTGCCAACAATGTCACTTAAATTCCCCATCTGCACTTTCTGCGAAAGAGCTTCTTTGACATACATTTCTTTGTTCGACTGAACTCGTAAAACGTACCACTGCATATTAATGCCTATAATATAAAATCAACGTATAGCTTTTCTCTTCCTAATCCGTCATCTTTTATCAGCCCAAAAGCCACGAAAAGAACAATTGGAAGCTCAAATCTGTAACTCCAAGAAGCATAGCCATAAAAATCACAACCACAATAACGATAAACGTCGAAACCACTATTTCCTTTCTGCTCGACCAGCTGACCTTTTTCATTTCGCCTTCAGCAACGACCATAAAATCTGCAATTGCAGGTTTATTTACCAGCCAAAAAATCAAAATGCCCAGGGCAACAAACAAGCCGGCGGGCACCATAGTTTCGACCCATAATCCCAGGTCAGTGGCCTGCAATTTCTTGTAAAGCTGCAAACAGCCTAATCCTGCAATGATTGCCACGCCAAAAGCGCTGCAGATCCTTGTGTATTTACCCTGACCTCGTTTATAAATATCAAATGCCATACTACTCTCGTATTTCGTATCTCATTTGGGATACGATTCAGGCCAGGAGGGAATCGAACCCCCAACCTTCGGTTTTGGAGACCGACGCTCTGCCAATTGAGCTACTGGCCTAATATCAAAGCTAAAAACTCAAAGCCAAAAACTGAAAACCACAGCTTAAAATTCAAAACTTAAACCTCTTTCAGGACGCGAGCTGTCGGTCAAAGAAATGCGCAACTGGCAATTTGAAGTTTTAAGTTTTGAGTTCCAGTTTTACATTTTCACTTTTAAGCTTTACACTATTTCCGCCGTATCTTATGAACAGTGTGTTTGCGTTCATTTTTACAAAACTTTTTGAGCTCTATTTTTGGCGTACCCTCTGCTACACTAACACTTGTGCGATAGTTTCTGTGGGCACATTGCTTGCACTCGAGCCAGACATACTCCCTTTTGCTCTTCTTTTTTGCCATAAAATCCTGTCCCCGCCAAGCAGATTCACTTGCTTGAACAACTCCTTATCCTGCAGACGCCCGCCACGCTTACAGCACAGCCAATGTGAGCACCCTTGCTTTTACCCCCCTGCTTGTCAGCTTGCAGGGGTCAACGATTTTTCAGAGACAGCTATTCAAGTATCTTCGTTACCACACCGGCACCTACTGTCCGGCCACCCTCACGAATAGCAAACCGAAGACCGTCCTCCATAGCGATTGGGGAAATGATCTCCACCTCCATTGTTATATTATCACCCGGCATACACATCTCTGCCTTCTTGCCGTCCCTGCTCATTAATGCGTGAACTGCGCCGGTAACATCGGTCGTTCTGAAATAAAACTGCGGCTTGTAGTTCGGGAAGAATGGCGTATGACGACCACCTTCTTCCTTGGTTAGAACATAGACTTCAGCGTGAAATTTGGTATGCGGAGTAATACTGCCTGGCGCTGCGATAACCTGTCCTCGCTCCAAATCCTTCTTTTCTACACCGCGTAAAAGCACGCCCACATTATCGCCGGCCCGGCCCTCATCGAGAGTTTTGTTAAACATCTCTACGCCGGTAACAACTGTCTTGCGTATTTCTTTTGCAAGCCCGACAATTTCAACTTCGTCGCCAACGTGCACTATCCCGCGATCAACTCTGCCTGTACCGACCGTCCCTCTGCCCTTAATGCTGAAAACATCCTCAATCGGCATAAGGAAAGGTTTATCAACATCACGTTCAGGAACTGGAATATAATCGTCAACCATCTTCATCAGTTCGTCAATACATTTGCATGCTTCGTCATCTTTGCCTTCACTTTCCATCGCCTTCAGAGCAGAACCTTGAATAATAGGAATATCGTCGCCGGGAAATTCGTATTTGCTCAGCAGCTCTCTTATCTCCAGTTCGACCAATTCCAGCAGTTCAGGGTCATCCACCTGGTCCACCTTATTCATGAAGACCACTATCTTGGGTACATTAACCTGCCGTGCGAGAAGTATGTGCTCGCGAGTCTGCGGCATAGGCCCGTCACTGGCTGCCACAACTAAAATAGCTCCATCCATCTGGGCCGCACCGGTAATCATATTCTTGACATAGTCAGCGTGTCCCGGACAATCAACATGAGCATAGTGGCGATTGTCCGTCTCATACTCCACATGTGCGGTATTTATTGTAATGCCACGTTCCTTCTCTTCCGGGGCGTTATCTATCTCTTCAAACTTCTTGATATTGCCCACTCCGGCCTTACATGCCAGTCGCATAGTGATTGCAGCTGTTAATGTCGTTTTGCCATGGTCGATATGACCGATAGTTCCGATATTGACATGTGGTTTTGTCCGCTCAAATACCGCCTTAGCCATCTTATTTTAACCTCCAATGTGCTGGGTTAGTATTTATTTCCTTACTCGATATGACTCTCGAAAAACTGCTTTCAAACCTTACTTATATAGTTAACTCACAGCCATGGTTTCTGATATCCCGCACCAACAGGATTAGTGCAGAACAAGCTGTCCGGACTCGCCCCTTCGTCTTGTTCAGGATAAACGAAGCGAAAAATCCTTTTTCTTCCTCTCCCAAAGCGTAGTGCATACTCTCTTCTCTGCGCTCGAGGGCGGGCCTGCTTGCATTTAGCTGCTGATGGGACTTGAACCCATGACCTCGTCCTTACCAAGGACGCGCTCTACCACTGAGCTACAGCAGCAATATCGAATTAATCGTTTACTTCTCTACTGATAAATCAAATAACAACGAACAACTCTGCCTAACATTCAAGCAAGAGCCGCTAAAAGTGAACCTCACCCTCTATTCCCGCCTCAACAAATCTATACGCCGAGCGCAGGAAGCTATAATCACCTCTGATTTTTAATGTAAAACGTGTAATTTATAGAACAAATAGTAAAAGTGCAAACATAAAAAACCAAAAAAGCGCAAAAAACCAAGAAAAATTTAGTTTTTTTACGAAAATCGCGTCAAACCGCCTAAACAGCTCGGTAATCGGCCAATTTCAGCAACCTTTGCCTTTACATTCCGACAACTTTCTATTATATAACGACTTGTTGTGCCGGGGTCAAGTAAAAATGCCCTGCCGCCTGATGCTCCCTTGCACAGAAACACTTGTGCCTAAAAAAACTGTCATATTGCGGAAAGATTCTTATGGATAAACTGGATTGCCGAATACTGGAATCGCTTCAAAATGATTTTCCTTTAAGCCCAAAGCCCTACGAAATCCTGGCTCGCAAATTACAACTTCCCTGCGAGCAGCTTTGGGACAGGGCACAGAAGCTAAAAGCTGAGGGAGTGATTCGCCGGATTGGCGTCAGTCTTGATTCCCGTAAGCTCGGCTTTGCCAGTACATTGGCCGCTGTCAGTATCGAGCCGGGCCTTGTTGAGCGGGCAGCCGAAATAATAGGCCGGTTTCCCGAAGTAACCCATAGTTATCTCCGCAAGGACAATTTCAATATCTGGTTCACTCTAATCGCAGCAGACGAAGAGAAGATTGGACATATTCTCGAGCAAATCCGTTCAGCTTTATCGCTTGAGAGTTCGCAGGTCCTCAATTTGCCTATGAAACGTCTGTTCAAGCTCAACGCCCGCTTCAACGTCTCATCCTGACTGCGTAAAGGAATTTAAAACAAAAAGGCTGAGCGAAAACCTAAGCAGAAGATACGAAAGGATATCAGGAATGAAGATAAACAGGTATGGTGTCTCAATCCTGTTCGGCACGTGATTTGCCTCTTTCTTATTTAATGTAACATTCACGTCCTTATTTGTATTGTATGATGCACTGAAACGAGAGACAAGGTATTTTCGCGCAGCATAAACTGCGGCAGCAGTCAGCGTAGAGACCAGCCTTGGCGGGTTAATCCTGTTTTTGAAGACGGGCTATTATACGCCAGGCCGCTCTCGGCGTGGATGAATTTGTTAAACTATTATAGAATCAGCCGATTACATCCGGACTCACGGTTCTTTGAGATCGGAAGAGCGTCGTGTAGGGAAAGAGTGTAGATCTCGGTGGTCGCCGTATCATTAAAAAAAAAATAAAAAAATAAACGCTTTCCAGATCGGAAGAGCATACGGCACATTCTTCTCGACCATCCCAA
>CAJVYK010000142.1 GCA_913009865.1 uncultured bacterium | reverse complement strand
CTCAGGGCAAAAGCTCGAACTGGATTGCAGATACGTTTCGCAATGTATATTGGGATTTTAACATCTCCCCCAAGGTGCCGGATATAGCCGTCAATTTTGACCCTGAAGCTGCCGGTGCTATGCTCAAGAACGCTAATATCCAGGCCATCTATTTCACCATCAGAAGTATGTTCGGCTACTGCTATTATGACACCAAAGTCGGCGCCAAACAGCCGCATCTGAAAAGGGATTTGCTGAAAGAAGTCATAGAGATGTGCCGCCGTAACGACATCAAGCTGATAGCCAGTTTCGAGATCCTCTACGATGACCGGGTTGCCAAGGCTCATCCCGATTGGCGCAGCCTCAAACCCAACGGCAAACCTTATACCGCCTGGACAATGACCCCATTGTGCGTCAACAGTCCCTACCTGGAACAATACGTGCTGCCGGAGCTGACCGAACTGCTGGAACAATACGACATAGACGGGATATTTCTGGACCCGATTTCTACCGGTATGGAACTGAGATGGTGTTATTGCCCTCGCTGCCAGAGTAAATTCAAAAAACGCTTTGGCAAAAAAATCCCCTATGACAAGACATCACCGCTCGGACTTAAATATGCGCAATGGTGGCGGGAAACCTGTAATGATTTCAGAAAAAAGTGCAGTGACACCATTCACAGGATCAAGCCCGGCCTGCCCATAACCAGCAACAATACCTTCTGCGGAACTCTTCATCCCGTTGACCCTCCGGATTACGTGGACTTTCTCGTCAAGGAAGTTAAATTATTCACCGGTAAACATTTTGACATCAGCTATTTCGGCCGATACATGGCAACCCTGGACAAACCCTTTCATCTGTTAGCCAATCGGTTCCAACATGGCTGGAGCGACTGGGACTTGAAGCCTACCACTATGTTAAAGTACGAATGCGCCGCTATGATTACCAATGGAACCGTCTGCTGCATTGGCGATCAGCTCTACCCTAACGGCAAATTCGAGGAGCAGTTCTACAACAGCATAGGCGAGACGTTCGAGTTTATCAAGCAGCGCGAACAGTTCTGCCTCAAGGCAAAGCCGGTGCCCTACATTGCCATTCTGCACTCAGCAGCTACTATGGAGAACAATAACGCTGACCTCTCGCTTACTCTGGCAGCACATAAAGCCCTGGTGGAAAGCAGTATGCACTTTAATATCATCAACGAACAGACCCTGCTGCGCAGTCTCGGCGACTACAAAACACTCATTATACCGGAACAGAGATGCCTGAGCGATAAGGTAATTAAGGCCGTCAGAGACTTCGTCAAAAAAGGCGGAGGACTGATTGCCTCAGGTTCTACTTCCCTGAGCACCGAGACGGGCAAACAGCGCGGGGACTTTGGCCTGGCCGATGTCTTTGGCGTAAAGTATCAGCAGGATTATCCTGATACTTACGCTTACTTTAAGGTAATCGATGAATCTGTCGCTGCTGATATTGGCACTTTGCCGATGCACATAGACGGCCAGCTTCTGTATGTCAAGCCGACCTCGGCCCAGACATTAGCCAACCTTGTCCACCGCAACTACCGCAAAGAAATACCGGGCCGTTTTGGGTTAGGTTCGTTTGCTCCCGCAGGCCCGGATACAGGGTACCCCGCCGTAACCGTGAACCGGTTTGGCAAAGGTAAAGTCGCCTACATCAGTGGAAGTATCTTCTGGTCCTACTGGAAGAAGAATCGCCCTCATACAAAGTATCTTGTTCGCAATCTTGTGGATTTGGTTACGGCTGACAAACTGCTGGAAGTAAAAGCCCCCGCATCTGTAGAAGTTTCACTGTTCAAGCAGGATTCGGCGCTGGTTCTGCATCTGCTTTTCTATCATATTGCAAAAACCTTCGATGGGCCTCGCTGGGCGGTCGTGGAAGATGTCCCGCCCGTTTATGATGTTTCGGTAAGACTGAAAGTAACAAAGCCGCCTCAACAGGTCGTCCAGATGCCGGAGAAACAAAACCTTGAATGGAAACTGGAAGGCCGGTTCCTGTCTTTCCGTGTGCCGCAGTTCCACATCCACACCTGTGTGGTTGTCAGCTGATGCAGTATGCAGTATATAGTTAGGTAAGGAATAGAATATAAAAAAAATAAGCGTGGAAAACTATGCAGGAGAAATTATCGCATGAGTTGGATTGAAGAAAGATTTCGCAAGCTGTACCTGGATTACCAAATACTTCCCAGCGTACCTGATGTAGGCGCCAACTTTGACGCAGAAGCTGTCGTTAATACGCTCAAAAAGGCCCACATACAAGTCGTCCATTTCTATGCCAGAGATATGTACGGCAACAGCTACTACGAGACAAAAGCCGGTCTCAAACATCCTCATCTTAAAAAAAAGGATATGCTGGCCGAGATGATTGAAAGCTGTCGCCGCAATGATATTAAAGTCATTGTTTACTTTGGTCTTCTTTACGATGACCGCACTGCCAAGACTCATCCCGACTGGCGGGCCGTCAAAGCCAATGGCAGACCCTACATCACCTGGACATTAACTCCATTATGCGTCAACAGTCCCTATCTGACCGAGTGTGTACTGCCGGAACTGACCGAACTGGTGGGACAATACGACATAGACGGAATTTTTCTTGACCCGATTGCTCACGGTATCGAAGATCAATGGTGCTACTGCCCTCGCTGCCAGGCCAAATTCAAAAAACGCTTCGGTGAAAAAATTCCACGGGCCAGAAAATCACCGCTCGGACTCAAGTGTGCCATGTGGCGGCGGGAAATCTGTGATGACTTCAGAAGAAAGTGTTGTGATACCATTCACAAGATCAAGCCCGATGTGCTCATAACCATCAACAATACTTTCTGCGGTACACATTATCCAGTTGAGCCCCCGGATTATGTAGATTTCCTCAACAAGGAAGTGAAGTATTTCACCGGCAAACATATAGACATCAGTTATTTCGGCCGCTACCTGGTAACTCTGGAAAAACCATTTCATCTGTTAGGCGACCGATGTGTAAATTTATGGTTAGACTGGGACCTAAAGCCCACCGCTATGCTCAAGTACGAATGCGCCGCTATGATTGCCAACGGCGCTACATGTTGCTTTGAGGATAAGCTCTACCCTGATGGGACACTGGAGGAGCAGTTCTACCATGCTATAGGCGAGACGTTCGAGTTTATCAAGCAGCGTGAACAGTTCTGCCTCAACGCAAAGCCGGTGCCCTACATTGCCATCCTGCACTCAGCAGCTACTATGGAGAACAATGACAGGGACCTCTCGCCTGTCCTGGCTGCCCATAAGGCCCTGGTGGAGAGCAGTATGCACTTCAATATCATTAACGAAGATACCCTGCTGCGCCGGCTCGGCGACTACAAAACGCTCATTATACCGGAGCAGACCTGCCTCAGTGATAAGGTAATTAAGGCCGTCAGAGACTTTGTCAAAGAAGGCGGAGGACTGATTGCCTCAGGTTCTACTTCCCTGAGCGCAGAGACGGGCAAAGAACGTAAAGACTTTGGCCTTGCCGATGTCCTCGGCGTAAAGTATCAGGAAAAATATCCTTACACCTATGCCTACTTTAAGGTAATCGACGAACCTGTCGCTGCTGGTATTGGCAGTCTGCCGCTGCACATAGACGGCCAGCTTCTGTATGTCAAGCCGACCTCGGCCCGGACATTAGCCAAGCTTGTCCATCGTGCCTACCCAAAGGAGCTGCCGGGCAATTTCGGCTTAGGCTCGTTTGCTCCTGCGGGCGAAGATACAGGATACCCCGCCGTAACCGTGAATCAATTCGGCAAAGGTAAGGTCGTCTACATCAACGCAAGTCTCTTCCGCTCCTATTGGAAAAATAATCGTCCCCAGACGAAGTATCTTGTCCGCAATCTCGTGGATTTGGTTACGGCTGACAAACTGCTGGAAGTAAAAGCGGATGCCTCTGTAGAAGTTTCACTGTTCAGACAGGATTCGGCGCTGGTTCTGCATCTGCTTTTCTATCACATTACAAAAACCCTTGACGGGCCACGATGGGCAATTGTGGAAGATATCCCGCCTATTCACGATGTTTCGGTAAAGTTAAAAGTGGCAGAGCCGCCCAAACAGGTCGTCCAGATGCCGGAGAAGCGAGAGCTTGAATGGAAACTGGAAGATGGGCTCCTGTCTTTCCGTGTACCGCAGTTCCACATCCACAGCTGCGTGGTTATTAGCTGAGGGGCAAAATAACCGTAAATGGTAAGAAAGGATGAATTATGAAAATATTTGAAAAATCAAATTGGTGGCTGTTAAGTTTGATTTTGCTGGGCGGTCTGTCTGTAATGGGTCGGGCATCTGCCGCCGAGAGCACCATAACAGTTTATTATGACAAAGAGCTGGGGCCGATAAACAAGCTGGTATTCGGGAATAATCTTATGGGCTACGACCCGGTAACTTATCAAAATTTTAAGAGGCCCAAAGAGGAAATGGGTGAATATCGTTATTCTGTTATGGATTATGGAGCAGGTATCTGGGACCCGAAGCGAAAAAAACCGGTTAAGGAAGTCATTGACTTGGCCAAAGAAACGGGGCTTTCCATAGCCCGTTTTCCCGGCGGATGCGGAACACATCTTTACGACTGGAAAAAGACTATAGGGCCGGAAAGAGAACATTTCTTATATGGCTTAGACGAGTTTATGAAGACCGCCGAACAGATAGGCGCAGAGGTGGTTATGACGGCAAGCTATTATACCGGCGATGCCAACGATGCCGCTGACCTGGTGGAGTATCTAAATGCCGCCAATGACGGAAGTAATCCTAACGGCGGTACAGACTGGGCAGCCGAACGCGCTAAGAACGGCCATCCCGCTCCATACAATGTGAAGT
>CAJVYK010000141.1 GCA_913009865.1 uncultured bacterium | reverse complement strand
AAAAAGTGATAAAAAACGACAAAAAGTAGTTAAAAAGTGAGAAATTCCGGTGGAAAGTGATAAAAAGTGGTTGGGTTTTGGTGTGGTTTTTGCGGGTTTTGGTGATTTTTGGTTGAAAAGCTTCGAATAATGAACAATTAATAATGAATAGTGAATAATTGCGGTGTCCGCAAAAGCGGACGACTTTTTTATTTTTTTTTGCCACGAATTTACGCTGATTTTCACGAATAAGAATTTTTGACAGGATGACGGGATTAGGATTTATATTTATTTTTTATTCACCGGGGCAATGGATTAATATGTGATTAACAGGATTTTTAATATAAGATATTTGTCCGCAGGATGACGCAGATGGCCGCAGATTTAATTTAAGAGGGGATTTTTTGCCACGAATTTATGCGAATTTTCACTAATGAGAAATCAGTCTGTGGGTTGACATTGAGCATGGGTGGTGATATAATGGCTTTTACGGTAAAGATGGTGCCCAAAATTGTACTGCGGACTTTTAATTCATCCTAAAAAGGTACCTGACACTAATGGCACTGTCATGTTTTTTTCGCAATTTGCGCATAACTCAACCAGCCGCACGGCTGTTTTTTTGATTTTAGTCGAACGTTAATACTTTAAGGTCTCTCTGGCCGAGAATATATGTGACCTCTCTGGCTTTGTGCTCGTTATTTAAGCCAGAGAGGTTTACAATGGTTACGAGTTTATCAGAAAAAGATTGCAATATCAACGTGGGTTTCTCAGTGTTTGATCAACTTTCTTATTCGGACAGTTCTGTGCCATTTGGCAACATACTTTCTGCCGACTGCATCAGGGAGATATTTGCAGATAGTGACGTTCTCTTTGGCTATGGGGAAGACGACCTCTGGAATACAGGGTTGACTTTATGGTCATTTATCGGCCAGGTACTACAAGACGGCAAGCAGAGTTCGTGCAATGCCGCGGTTACCAATGCCACCAGATATATGCTGGAGCATGGCATGGAACCACCCAGTCCGGATTCGGGTCAATACTGCCGGGCACGCCATAAACTTAATGCCGAAGTACTCAGACAACTTGCTTGTGACATAGCCGCAAAAATGTCATTGTCAAACCCTGACCACTGGCTCTGGCAAGGAAAAGCTGTAAAGCTAGTCGATGGATTTACATTTACCATGCCGGATACGCCAGAGAATCAAAAAGAATTTCCCCAGTTAGCTTCGCAAGCCCCGGGTGTTGGATTTCCGATTGCCAGGGCGTGTGCAGTTCTTTCACTGGCTAATGCCTGTATTGATGATGTTGCTATTGGCCCCTATGCCGGCAAGGAAACCGGCGAAACCGCTTTATTACGAAAAGTTCTCGATAGCTTTAAGCCCGGCGATGTCATGCTGGCGGATCGCTACTTTTGTTCATTTTTTATGCTGGCCATCTTGAAATAATGTAGTTACCACGCTTGTTGACCATGAGGAATATCCAGCTAATGAAATAGGTAAATTGTATGGCTATCGATGGCATGCCGAGCTTGATATATTCTCTATTAAACAATCGTTAAATCTGGACCATCTGCGCTGCAAATCGCCGGATATGATTCGCCGCGAGTTTTGGACGACATTGCTGGCTTATAACATGGTAAGGTTGGTATGTGCTCAGGCAGCCTTTGTTCACGATAAACTTCCCCGCCAAATGAGTTTTACTATTGCGTGCAATACGCTTCTGTCGCAATGGCTCATGCCACCGAAGGAATCTATCCGTGAAACACTTGGCCAACACAACCTTTTTCAAATTGCCTGCAACGAAGTCGGCAACCGGCCCGGCCGAATCGAACCGCGTGTAATCAAACGCCGCCCCAAAGGCTATTCACTGATGACCAAACCGAGAAACCAATACAAGTAAGCAAAAACATAGAACTACACAATTGCGAGAAAACGAGGTAACAGCAAGGTAAGACGTAAAATTAAACAAATTTCCCTGACCATAAAATTCATCAAGAATTACCGCCTCGGCTGCGCGCCGATGCGATCAAACCCCCAACACACTAACTTGACCAGCCCAATCTGATAGCGCAGAAAAAGATAAATTTTTAACTGATGGAAAACCAATGACTTACGCATGACAGTGCCATTGGGGTCAGGCACCTTTGTTCTGTTTTTACCCAGTCATTTTCCCTTTTCCCGGCCTGCCACGCGGCCTTAACGCTGATTTCATTATGGACGGGCCGAAAGCCAACATTGCGTACCTATGAGATGCTCTGCTGGTACTTCACCGGCATGGCCGACGAAGAAGAAATGCTCGCTCATATCGGACGGCTGCAAAAACAAAACTAATACGCCCAGGCCAGTTTGCGTAAAACTGACGCCAGAGTTTATGCTGCGCATAAATACTTTGCCGGTCATCACCATCGTGATATAATAGAAACCGACACGGCAATGCCGTATTGTTTTGCCATAGAGCAATCCCCGTGCCGAACAGGATTGGGACATTCTGGTTTTTTATTGACATCTTAATACTACAGCGCGGTATAAGCTCAAGAAAATGAACTCATATATCCGATAACTCCTTATGAATATGTTATTTATAAGGAGCAATGGCATGGAAATTAAAGACGTAAAGGCAATTGGGCGTAAATTGAAACCATTTTTATCACAATTTGATGATTGTTTTGGACGAAGCGAGCCTCGTTCCAATCTGGAAACTATTGTTCGTGGCCAGCTTTCCAATCTTGAGCGTAAGAGCCTCGAACCTATCGCTCTTGCTGCCGGTGTTCCTCCTCGAACGCTGCAAGACTTTGTCGCAGCTGGTAATTGGGATCATGAGCTTATGTGTGACCAGTCACAAAGAATTGTGGCAATCGAACATGCTCACCGGCGTTCAATAGGTTTGATCGATGAGTCAGGGAATCCCAAAAAGGGTAATGATACCTGCGGGGTATATCGGCAATGGTGCGGCAACACCGGCAAGGTAGATAACTGTGTTGTGGGAGTTCATCTGGGCTATACCGTAGATGATTTTCAGTGCCTTTTGGACAGTGACCTTTTCCTGCCTAAAGAATGGGCTGAGGATATGGAACGCCGCGAGAAAACCAAGGTTCCTCAAGACGTTGTTTTTCGAACCAAACCTGAAATTGCTTTGGGCCAGGTAAAGCGTGCTCTGGGAAATGGCATCCGTTTTGGGTCATTAACTTTTGATGAATTGTATGGCAGATCCAGGTCTTTTCTGGATGGCCTGAAAGGATTGGGGCAAAATTTCGTTGGTGAAATTCCATGCGACTTTGTCGGCTGGATGCGAAAACCAAAGGTGTTAATTAAGCCAACACCTGCGCAAGTCCGCAAAAGGGGTCGTAAACGGCATTTTCCTCGTCTTTCACGAAAAAGTCTTCCGGCCTGCGAAGTTCGTAATTTGGCAAAATACTCTTCGGTGTTTACCGGACAAAAGTGGAAAAAGTTTCGCATAAAAGATGGTGAAAAAGGCCCGAAAGTTTGGGAAGTTAAAAGCGCTCCATTTTACCGAAAAGAGGATAAAGATGGTTTACCCAAACAAACTCACACTCTTATCGTTGCCCGCAATGTATTGAATCCGGATGAGATCAAATATTTCCTGGCTAACCAGTCATTGTTATCACCTAATGTAACCTTGGAGGAATTGTTGTGGGTAGCGTTTTCACGTTGGCCAATAGAACGTTGTTTTGAAATCGGCAAACGCGATCTTGGTATGGATCATTTTGAAATGCGTCAGTGGGCTGGCATTCATCGACACTTTTATATCAGCCAGTTGACTCAACTGTTTTGTGGGAAAGTTCAGCAAGCCCTTAGAGAAAAAAACTCTACAGCAACCGTATCTGACTGTCGAGCAGGTTCGCTTGGCCGCCAGTGCCTGGATTACAGTTCAACAAGTAAAACCTTCAGTGCAATATCGCTTTTTTCAAAAAGTAGTCGATGTGATAACCTATCGTCAAAATCGCAATCGGGACTCGCGCGTGTCCCACTGGAAAACGTCAATAAAAAAACTGGAGGCTTTGGGTATCAATGTTGATAGAATTCAGTCATGTATACCACTGGAGATATAATCATGTCGCGCTGTAGTATTAAAGATGGCTTTTTTGGCTAAAAGTAGTAAAATAGGTGTGTTATAATTGTTTCACTAAAAATAATTATTACCCAGAAAGGGAACACACCTATGGCGACAATTTTACCCATCCAAGGCAGATTTGACAAAGAAATTCCTGAAAATTTTGGCAACGCTGAATATCGTGCCGAACGTGAGCTTCTGATAGCGATAGATCAAATCATAACGACCAGTGGCTTAGAGTATCCGGTCATCGAATATTTTCTTGACGTTGCTTACGTCAACAAATACATTTCGGTTTTTGGCACGGATAAATCCGCTAACCTGACCGCTAACGAACGGAACAATGTTCATACCGACGCTGTTATGGCTTTACGAATGGCGATTCTTCGCAAGCGGTTGCATTTATCATTGCGTAAGTTCTCGTTGGCTTTGTCTCACAGCGATCTTTACAAATGGTTTTGTGGTATAAATCGTTTTGCTCTGCCTAAAGTTCCCGGCAAAAGCACCGTTGGCGAGCTGGAGAATTCTCTGCCATCAGAATTGATAGAAGAAGTGGAAAGGCGCTTGTTTCATATCGTGCAAGATCAAGCATCGGAAATCCTTTATGAGCCGCTTGAGATCGGAAGAGCACACGTCTGAACTCCAGTCACATTCCTTTATCTCGTATGCCGTCTTCTGCTTGAAAAAAAAAAATCAGAAAAACAGTAAAAAAGAAACCGAAAATATCATTACTCAGACTAACTTCATACACGACGCAACACTACTATGT
>CAJVYK010000140.1 GCA_913009865.1 uncultured bacterium | reverse complement strand
TGCTGGAAAAAAACCACTCTGTTCTGGCACAAATCAACCAAAACACCCGCCTCAGTGAAACAGCCAAGACAATAGCATTTCGCGATGCAGACAGACAGTCTCTGCGAGAAGCCGTTTTTGATAAGCTCCAGCAAAAGGACTTTGAAACCACCTACGAAATAATTGATGAAATTGCCCGCTCCACGGTGTATCAGGAGTTGGCTAAGCAGTTGCGGGCCGAAGCAGACAACTACCGCGACGCACCCGACGCCGAAAGGGTAAATCTGGTCTATGCGCACATCAAAAAGCTGTTCGAGAGCTATCAGTGGGCCAAGGCAAGTGCCCAGATTGAAAGATTAATCAAAGCTGAGCCTAAGTCTGAAAAAGCAAAAGCAATGCGCCAGGAACTGCTCGATAAAAAGGAAGAACGCAAAAAAATACTACTCAACGCCTGGGACGACGCTGTAAAACGCCAGGCCACCGACCGCAGTCTGGAGATTCTAAGAGAGCTTGACTTGTACCTGACTCCCAATGAAGGACTGGCTTTGCAGGAAGCGGCAAGAGATGTTTTCAGAAACAAGCTGCACAATCTCGGCGTCCAATTCTCTCTGGCCGTCTCCGGAAAGCAATGGGCCAAAGCTCTCAAGATCGGCCAGCAGATTATGCGCGATTTTCCAAACAGTAAAATGTCTGAGGAAATCCGCGAAAGAATGGATATTTTGAAACAGAAAGTCGAACAGCAGAGCAGTTAGTTAGTTCATAGTTCATAGTTCATAGTTCGTGGTTATGAGTTCGTAGAAGGGAACTGTGAACTAACTTTATTGAAAGTCGAACAAAGACTGGGTCTTAATCATCGTTATCTGGTCGGGGTAAGCTGCGAACGTGTGGATATGCAATTCGCTTCGCCTTGCCTCGAAGTCAATATAACAAAACGGCTGCAGGCCCCCGGTTTCCAACTTAGGGAATTTGACGAAAATACCACGATTTCGGGCGAAACGCTCAAGGTCGGTGTGACTTTGCCGATACAAATTGGGGCTCATCTTCTCGACCTGAAAATCGGTCATATAACTTACGCCTCGGCTCAAGGTGCATTTATGAGAGCGTGGGCCGCGGAATTGAAAACGCTCAATCAAACCCCGCTGCGGCAGCATCTGGCCGGGAGCGCTTATAACCTCCGTCAGGCACACATCACCGACAAACACGCTGACAACATGAGTGCAGCCCGTAATCCAGATAAGCGCCTCGTATTTCTCGGTTTTTAATTGCCGCTTGGCATAAATCTGGAAAAGCTCCGGATGTAAAGGCCTTTGAAAAAGACTGAATGATAATTCCTCAATAGCGATGTTGATTTGCGGTGATTCCATAACTTGAAAGTTCCCCAATAAAAACGTTAATTGCTAACTTCCACAACATCATTATACAAAAAACGCCGCAACCGATTCAAGTGTAATATCAGTACTGATAAGGCCTATTGCCACGCTTATAGGACGATTATCCTGCAAGCTACGCAGGTTAAAAGACTAACAACAGTGAAGTTTTTTGAAAAAAATCAAGAAATAACCCCGCCCTATGGTGATTTTTTACTGCTGAAAAAAAACAGCGTTAACAAGTACCGCAATAATATCGTAAAAGGCATGAGTTCCGGCAGTAATTCCGAAACCACGAATTGCAAAAAGAACGGCGAAATAAACGCCTGCGATTGTCCGAAAACTAAACTCCATCCAGTTAAATGGAGCACTTTGACCGAACTGTCCGTTCAGATACACTATATTATGATGTGCGCTAAACAACGCCGCCGAAACAAGAACCGAGAGTATAATCGAGCTTCTACGGTTAAGCCGTAGAACATCCTGAAAAACAATCATCAAAACACATATCAAAATCAGCCGAAAAACAAGTTCCTCATAAATCCCCGCTCCTATACCGGTAACAATATTAGCTAACAGGGATTGGCTTTTCACCGGCTCACTGTCGGCCTTTTTATCCGTCGATAAACTACTCGCTGTAACCGAAGAGCAACTCGGTACAACTCGTGGCTCGTGGCTCGTGGCTCGTGGCTCATATTGCGTATTGCGTATTGCACTGTTAGCGGACCGGCCAATATCGTTTTTCGGCCTGGCTGAACTGTTCAGAAGCAAACTCAACACAATCAACGGCACCGCAAGCAAAATACACTCAACTGCCATCGGCCCAATGTCGCCAAAACCGAAATGCCACCGTTTGCGTGACGCCAATTGCAGTCCTATTAAAATCACCACAACCGCCAACGGAGGCGCCATCCACGCCAACCTGCTGCCAAAGCCCAGATACTCGAGCAAATTTTGCAGCCATACAAACGCCACCACACGAACCTGAGTCTGGTTCAGCACATCGGTATTGATAAAGAACGTGCCCAACTCGTAGAAAACAACAAACGGCAGCAGAAAAACTACAGCGTAAACCGGACGAGACGTCCGTTCAAAATAGGAATCTCGTGCAAAGTTAAGCAACTGACTCGTGCTGTATTTGTATTTATCTACCATACTGTCGGCTGTTCTTTATCCTGCAACTCTTTCGGTTTTCTTACCACTTAATCCTTATTTCTTACTTTACTTCAACAGGGCTGTAATTACAATAGTCAAAAATCTGCTGACTTGCAGGACAATGATTTGCAAAATGACAGGTAAACATTTAACCGAAATTTATCAACTGCTTTTCGACCGCTTCGGCCCTCAGTACTGGTGGCCGGGTGAAACCCGATTTGAGATAATCACCGGCGCTATCCTGACTCAGAATACAAACTGGGCCAACGTCGAAAAAGCGATAGCCAATCTAAAATCAGCTCGTCTGTTAACCCCCGAAAAACTCTTTTCTCTTGAAGTTATGCAGCTCGCCGAGCTTATCCGACCAGCCGGCTACTATCGCTTAAAAGCAAAACGTCTGAAGAACTTTCTAAGCTGGCTCTTCGAAGATTATGCCGGCCAACTTGAAAACCTGGAAGAATTAAGTACGGACAGACTGAGAGATGAGCTTTTAGCTGTAAAGGGCGTCGGCCCGGAAACCGCCGATTCTATTTTGCTTTACGCCTTCGACAGAGAGGTCTTTGTCGTTGACGCCTACACCGCTCGAATAATTTCCCGTCACAACCTGATTGAACCGGGAGCCGATTATGAGCGGCTGCGAGAATTGTTCCAGTCGAATATGCCCGAAGATATTCAGCTTTTCAAAGAATACCATGCGTTACTGGTAAGAGTCGGCAAAGAATTCTGCAAACCAAAAACCAAATGTCTCGACTGTCCCCTGGGAAAATTACCGCATACCCTTGACATCGAATATTTTTGAATGCCCGCCCTTGATTAGGGAATTGACTCGGCTGCGGTTTTTTATTATCATTTCTTTAATTGCCAACGTAGCTCAACGGTAGAGCTCTGGTTTTGTAAACCAGGGGTTGACGGTTCGAATCCGTCCGTTGGCTTTTCGTGGGGAGGCAATTCTAAAAAAAACCGATTTAGAAAACTATTGCTGCGTAGCCGACACTGTCCGGGCCTGGGGCGGCTCCGCTGAGCAGCATTACCTCATTGCTATTGGTATGCCCAAGCAGCAGAGCTTCGGTTTTGCCCAGTTTCTTTGCGGCTGCGACCGCTGCGGCTGCAGCGCCGGGGCCGCAGGCATTGCAATTCTCAGCGGCGCTTGTGAGCATTGCTTCCGGCTCAAGCTTCAAGGCCAAATCGATGAACCGCTGGTCGTTGACCCGGCTGGCCCAGCGGACGGCATCGGCGCCGGTCCCCATCGGTGTAAAGCCATAACGCGGGCCGTAATGAGTCAAATCGGTCGAGCCGATACAAACGAATTTGCTGTGCTCGTCGGCACTGATAATCTCGCCAACACTTTCGCCCAATGCCACTGCCTGCCCGGCCGGCGGGACAATAATGGGCAGTATCTTTGCGCCGGCAAAAAGATACTGTATAAACGGGACCTGTACCTCAATACTGTGCTCGGAGCGGTGTGCGGCAGGGTCGCTGACGGCTGAGCCGCTCTCTAATACCGCCTCGGCCAACTCCTCATCAACGGCTACTTCACCCAGCGGTGTTATCCAACCGCCCCTGTCATAAACAGCCGGCGATTGACCGAAATAGCTGTGAGCGGCTCCGAATATTACAAAGGTATGCACTTTCTCATGCCGCTGCTTTATGGCTGAGAAGACCATAGCTGCGAGCCGGCCGCTGAACGCCCAGCCGGCGTGCGGAACAATGCCGGCTGCCAGCGTTTCGGGCAATGACTCGCTCGGAGTGCTCTGTTCAAGGTACTCGTTGATTTCGTCCACGCAGGAATCGTGCCGGCCGGGATAGAATTGACCTGCGACAATAGGTTTTCTTGTTTGCATCTTCGGCACCCAATTACTTGCATTTACAGCATCAGGATATTATATTATGGCATAGCATAGCTTAGGACCTTGAATTATTATAACCTGAAAGGTGGGAAAAACAATATGGTATCTGAATCTGAAAAGAAAACCGCTGTAGCGGTGGTAATGGGCTCCGATAGCGATTGGCTTCTGATGCGAAGCTGTGTTGATATGCTCGGTGAATTTGGTATTACGCCCGCTGTGCGGATAATTTCAGCCCATCGTACGCCACAGATAGCGGCTGAATTCGCCGAAACGGCTGCTGAAAACGGGATAAAAGTGATTATTGCAGCAGCGGGTATGGCTGCTCATCTGGCTGGTGCATTGGCGGGACGAACGATGCTGCCGGTTATCGGTGTGCCGTTAATCTCGGCAGGCGGGTTAGAGGGAATCGATGCACTGCTCAGCACAATGCAAATGCCGCCCGGCGTGCCGGTGGCAACTGTGGCAATAGGAAAAG
>CAJVYK010000139.1 GCA_913009865.1 uncultured bacterium | reverse complement strand
AGTTAGAAGAAAGATGATATTTTTTTTTTTCTTTTTTGTTTCAAGCAGAAGACGGCATACGAGATAAAGGAATGTGACTGGAGTTCAGACGTGTGCTCTTCCGATCTGGGTATCGAAAAGGCACAAAAAAAAGTCGAAGAACGGAACTTCGAAATACGCAAAAGCGTGCTCGAATACGATGAGGTAATGGACTACCAGCGAAAGATTTTTTACGGACGGAGACGCCAGATTTTAGCTGGCAAAGGGCTCAAAAACATTATCGAAGAGATGATTGACGCTACTATCGCAAAAAATTGCGATACCATTCTTAACGAGAGCTACCCCATAAGGTGCATTATCGAGTGGGCTAAAACTAACTTCGGCGTCGAATTGAAGCCGTCGGGCATCGCAGGTGTTGGGGCGGCAGAGATTGAGAAAATAATCAAGGAACGTGCAAAGGACAATGCCGCTAATGATATATCGCTCTCTTTAGGAGAATATCTGGAAGATTACGGCGACCGGCGAAGCTGGGATGTCGCCGGCTTGTGCAAGTGGGCGATGAGCGCCTTTCGTGTCAACTTAAGCACCGGTAAAATTAAGGCACAAGAGCCGGAAGAAATCGAAGAGCAGTTAATTACGGCGGCTGCTGAGCAAATCGATAAGAAAGATTGTTCTCAATTAGCTGAATTTTTAAAAGATGATTTCCCCGTCCGCACATTCGCCGAGTGGGCCCGAGCTAAATTCGATATAAAGCTCGACATCGAGCAGTTAAAAAACGCCAATACCCCGCAAATCCGCCGGCAACTTAGCGAAGAGACCGCAGCTAAATACAAACAAAGGGAGATTGAGTATCCTGTCGAATTTGCAATGAATATGGTTTACGGGCCGGAGGGAACGAATGTTTACGGATTCGAGAGGTTGGCAGAGTGGGCGAAAAAAAAATATAACGCTGACTTTTCAGTCGAGCAGATAGCCAACAGCAAACCTAAGCTCTTATATAAACAACTGCTCGAATTGAGCGAAAACTTTAACAATGGCGAATTAGGCCGAGAACTCACTGAAAAACAGGATGAACTGAACACCGCCGAATTAGTGAACTGGGCTAACGAAAGATTCGGCGCCTCTCTGAGCGAAGATGAACTGGCCGGAGACGGGCCGGAACGCAAAGAAAAACTCTTGGAAGCGGCAAGAGAGTTTCTGCGATCAGAGTTAAGCGAGCTTGAAAAATATGTCCTGCTCCAGGTCTATGACAGTACATGGAAAGACCATTTATATTCGATGGACCATCTGAAAGACAGTATTCACTTTCGCGCTTTTGCTGAAAAAGACCCCAAAACAGAATACAAACGCGAAGGATTTAGAATGTTCAACGAGATGCTCGAAACTATCGAGGACAGGGTTACGGATATTATATTCAAGGTACGTCTCGAAGCCGGCGCAAGGGCGCAAAGTGTCTGGAATGTAAGTCAAACAGTCCACGACGAGGTAGGCCAGTTTGCGATGGCACAGCGGCAGCGAGCCGCCGCACAGGCACCGCAGGGAGAAGAGCGAGTAAAGCAAATTCGGCTGGAACAGCCCAAGGTCGGACGAAACGAACCCTGTACCTGCGGAAGCGGTAAAAAATATAAGAAATGCTGCGGAAAGAACGCATAGAATCAGCACATAGCGAAGCTCACTATGAAAAATACCCACCTAAAAAGGAAAACACCGAGCAGCATGCTACTACCCGGTGTCTTCCGGAGGAGAGAAAATGCTTTTTGCAGTTTTTTGTCGCAGGAAACGGCGTAATCACCACTTTAGCCGAAAAATCGCAATTCCGCTTGTTCCTGTAAAACTTTACGTTTTCGGTATATAAAAGTTCTGTATTTCGGCTGGATTTATAGATTTTGTTACAGCATCAACGCTAAAATTTCTTAAGCCACTTAAATCGAAAGACCTGGCGAATCCTTTCAGTAAACCGGATTCCTAAACGCTGTGTACTGGTCTTGAACTCAGGGCGTTTCAAGTCGTCCACGGTGGGCTTGCGGACTGATTTGGGGAAAAAGACCAGAATCAGTCCGGCAGCGAACCCCAAAGCCGAATTTAGCTTGCTGCGAAATGACATTATCTTTGTACCGCTAACTTCAGGCAGGCTAATAATTCTTCGCCGGTTCGGCTTATCTGCCCGGATTTGCCGAATAACTGGTGCCTGTCTAAAATCTGCGGCTTGTAATTATAATATCGCTGCACCGCCTCGATGCCGCCTTCTGCGGCGCCTGCGGTTTTATACCCGACATCCGAAAGCCAAGCGCTTATTTCGTCATCGTACTCGGCAGGATAAATAAGAGCCACTGCGAATTTATCATTCCTGTATTCAGCCAGATGCACTTTGGCCCGGCAGGGCGGAGCAGCTTTGACCGCTAAATTGACAAGCCCCTTGAAATCGGCCCCGGCGGTTTCCAGATTGACTGAGTAAAAGAACATCCCCGCCTCAAGCTGAAAGATTTCCGCTCGGACGCCTTTTAGCTCGAGTTTGCCGTCGGGATAGGCCCTGTGTATCTTATATGCCTTGCAGTCCCTGTACTTTTCACTTTCAAAAAGCTCAGCCACCTCCTGGGCGGTAAAGCCGACGCCGGCGTGCTCGCCGAAATCGAAGATATACAGGCCGACATATTTTTCGCTGTTTTGCAGTTCGGGTAATTTCATAACAAGCCCATTATAGCTATAGATTTCACGGATTGCACGACTAATTGGCGGTCTTTATTTTGGCGAATTTTCTTTTGCCAACCTGAATAATCATACCTTCGGTTGGCGTAATCTGTACATTAGGGTCGTTGATTTTACTGCCGTCAATGCTCACCGCTGACTGCTTTATCATTCGCTTCGCCTCGCCGCCGCTCGATACGAGTTTGCAGCATAACAGCAGCTTACTTGCCATAATCGGCTCGGCAGCTATTTTAACCTCCGGTATGTCGTCAGGTAATTGGCCCTGGGCGAATACCTTCTCAAACTGGGCCGCAGCTAACTGGGCGGTTGCATCGTTGTAAAACTGCGCCACAATCGTTTTGCCTAACAGAACTTTTGCTTCCTTCGGATGTGTCCTGTCAGGGTTGACAAGTTCAGCTATTTTATCAGCGGGCAGGTCGGTTAAAAGCGTAAAATAATTTTCCATCATCTCATCGGAGATGCTCATAACCTTGCCGAACATATCGCTCGGCTCATCGGTTACGCCGATATAATTGCCTTTGGATTTGCTCATTTTCTCCCTGCCGTCCAGGCCGACAAGAATGGGCATAGTAATTACAACCTGGGGACTGCGGCCGTAAGCCCGCTGGATGTCCCTGCCAATCAGATTGTTGAAAGTCTGGTCTGTGCCGCCTAATTCGACATCACTTTGCACCACGACCGAATCGTAACCCTGCATTAAGGGATACAGGAATTCGTGCATATAAACATCTTCATCGGCCTGGAGACGCTTCTTGAAGCTGTCACGCTGAAGCATTTGAGCTACGGTCTTCTTCGCCATCAGTTGAATCAGCTCCATCAGGGTCAGCTTCTCAAGCCATTCGCTGTTGTATCTGATTTCGAGCTTGTCTTCGCTGGTGTCGAGAATTTTGCCGGCCTGCTTGAAATAGCTTTTGGCGTTTTGCTCGATTTGCTCCGGCGAGAGCATAGGACGAATCGAGTTCTGGCCGGAAGGGTCGCCGATTCGTGCGGTATAGTCACCTATGATGAGAACCGCTTTATGACCCAAATCCTGGAACTGACGCATCTTTCGCAGTACAACGGTATGGCCGAGGTGGATGTCGGGGCTGGTCGGGTCAAGGCCGAGCTTGATGCGAAGCTGCCTGCCTGCTTTAGCTGACTCAGTCAGCTTTTCAGACAGTTCTGTCTCGCGGAAAATTTCAACCGTGCCGCGTTTTAAGACTTTAATCTGTTCTGCAATTTTTTCAGCCATATATTTTCCGTGCAACTTTGGAGTTTCCAGGAAGCGGGATTATAGGGTATAGATGAAAAATAAGCAAGAATTCGCTATTTCCCCGACACGCCGCCCGATACTATAAAGGCCATCACTTCGGCACTATCCACGTCTAACGGCTTGACCTGCTCGGCTGGGAAAATCAAAACCGAGCCGGCGAAGTTGTATGACTGCGGAAAGTAAACCGCCACATGGTCGGCCAGAGATAAAAACTCCATGCTCTGTCGGGTGATAAACCCAACCGCCTTCGGCCCTGCGGGCATAAGCTCGACAAGTACCGGCTTATCAAAACTTTTCTTCTCGCCGGCAAAGGCCTCAATCATATCCTTGATGGCTGAATACAGCATCTTAACCAACGGCAGCTTTGCAAAGACCTTATCGACAAGAGTGAAAAACTTTTTTCCTATGAAGTTAGACGCTAAAAATCCTATGCTTGTAATGATGGCCACTGTTACCACCAGCCCTAACCCGGGTATCGAAATCCTGAGTGTTTTTCCAAACAGGCCGTCCAGTTTCGTAAACACCCAGATAATGGTGAAAATTGTCAATGCTGCAGGAACAAAGATTAAAAGACCCTTGAGAAAATAATTCGTCAGCCGTCTCATTTAATCTCCTTTTCGTTTAGTCTTGTGTCCGCAAAGGAATAGTACTAAATACCTGTTAAGTACCCACCCTTTTGCAGATAGTTCTGGATGTAATCTTTAATCGCATCTTCGAGGGAGGTTGGCTCTTTGTCGTAGCCGGCGTTGCGAAGTTTTGCTATCTCGGCGCAGGTATAGTACTGGTACTGATTGCGGATTGAATTCGGCATATCAATATATTCGATATTCACACTTTTTTCCATCGCTGCAAAAACGGCTTTCACCAAATCGTTCCACGTCCGTGCTTTGCCGGTGCCGATATTAAACAACCCCGCAAGCTGAGGATTATCTAAAAAAAACAGCGTCATATCCACCACATCCTTG
>CAJVYK010000138.1 GCA_913009865.1 uncultured bacterium | reverse complement strand
AAGCGGAACCGACCGTATCGCCGAAGCCGTCGCCGATATGGATGTTGATATTGTACTGAATGTCCAGGCCGATGAGCCGGAGATTGAGCCGGGAAATATCGACTTGCTGGCCCAGCTTCTGATAGAAACTCAAAACTTGAAAATTGAAACTCAAAACTGTGGAATGGCTACTTTAGCTGCGGAGTTTGAAAACAGCGAGCAGGTAAAAGACCCGAATATTGTGAAGGTTGTAGTTGACAGCGATAACTTTGCGATATACTTTTCACGGTCGGTTATTCCTTACGACAGAGCTGCAGGCGGAGCGGGGAAAACAGCAAATTATCTGCGGCATCTGGGAATTTACGCTTACAGAAAGGAATTTCTGCTGAAAATTACCGCTTTGCCGCAGAGCGGCTTGGAAAAAATCGAAAGGCTTGAGCAGTTGCGAGCGATAGAGAATGGTTTCCCAATCCTGGTCGGCAAGGTCGAACACACCTGCGACGGAATAGACACACCCCAGCAGTACGCCGAGTTCGTTAAAAGACATAAAAAATAGCCACAGAGGACACAGAGATTGATAGATAAAAAAACAGTTTTTGTTTTAGGTGCAGGTGCAAGTTGCCCTTATGGTTACCCTTCTGGGGCACAGTTGCGTAAAGAAATCTGCGAGAGTCCAGGAATCGATCAGTTTTTTTGTCGCCATCTAAATCAGTCTGAAATGGAAAAATCCGGTAGTATGAGAAGGGAAGACCTAAAAAAATTTGCGGAGTCCTTTTTCAACTCGTCAACAAGGTCTATCGATTTGTTTATGGCCAGAAATCCACATTGGGCAAATGCTGGCAAGTATGCAATAGCATTGGCAATATTTGATGCTGAACGAAAAAGTGATTTCCGAGAAAAAGCTAAAGAAGGGGAAGATTGGTATTTTCATTTGTTTGACAGACTAACTAATACCATAACCAACGGGAAAAATCTGTGCGCTTTTTCCAAGAATAAAATCTCTTTTATAACGTTCAACTATGACAGGTCTTTGGAGCAATTTCTTTATGAGAGCTTGATAAATTCCTTTGGTCAAGTTTCAGAAGAAAAAGTTATTGAGCAGCTAAATGGAATTAAGATTATTCATTTATATGGGGAAATAGCAGCTTTAACTTGGCAAGATACCAAAAATGGCGTCGGGTATAAACATGAAATTACACACAACCTTTTGGCTAGATGTAAAGAAAACTTGAAAACAATATATGAGGAGTCGGAGAATCTAGGATTAAACGAAGCACAGGAATTGATTAAAGAAGCAGAGCAAATTTTTGTTCTTGGTTTTGGATATGCTAAAGAGAACATGGATATTTTGCGGTTCCCTGACATAATCGGCCCATATACTAGTGTATATGGAACCGCATTAGGGTTGGAACCGAAAGAAATAGAAGGTATAAGACAGGGTATAATCGATAGATGTCCGGTTCATCCTGAAGCTGGCAAGAACTCACCACGGATACAGATTGTGAACATGGATTGTTTGAAACTGTTAAGGAATTATTTGTGAAAAAGCGGCGCCCTCTGTGGCAAAATAAAAAATGATTTAGTATTTTCTCTCTGTGTTCTCTGTGCCCTCTGTGGCAAATTAAAAAAAAGGAAAATTTATGGCGAAGAATAAAGATTTATTGGCTTCTGTTAGTGATACTTCAACTGATAGTGAGTTCTTCTCGCCGGTGCCGGCTGGCTATAAAAAGGGCAAAACCCGCTATTGTTTTGTCCTTGGCACTGTGATGAGCGGCCTGGGTAAGGGTATATTTTCATCCTGTCTGGCTTTGCTTTGTCAGGATAAGGGCCTGAAAGTTACTCCAATTAAGCTCGAAGGCTATTTGAATATAGATTCAGGGACGTTAAATCCGCTTCGGCATGGCGAGGTGTTTGTGCTCGATGACGGTATGGAATGCGATATGGACCTGGGAACCTACGAGAGGATGCTAAATCAGGATTTAAGCAGGGCAAACTTCACCACAAGTGGACAAATATTCAGGTCGGTTCTGCATAAGGAACGGCACGGCGACTATCTCGGCAGAGACGTTCAAATGATACCGCATGTTACCGGCGAGGTTAAGTTGAAGCTGCGCCGGTTGGCAATGGAAAGCGATGCTGATATAGTGTTTGTCGAGATTGGCGGTACGGTCGGCGACCTGGAAAACGCCTATTATATCGAAGCGATACGCGAGCTGGCTTATGAGGAGGGCCCCAATAGCTGCTGCTTCGTAGCCCTGACTTATATACTGGAACCTAAAACCCTGGGTGAGCAGAAATCAAAGGCCGCTCAGTTAGGAATCAAGCAGCTTATGCAATGCGGTATTCAGCCGGATATCATTGCCTGCAGAGCTGCTAATCCGGTCAATGAAAAGGCCCGGCAGAAAATCAGCATATATAGTAATGTCCCCTTAGAAAGAGTTTTCAGTATGCCCGATTCTGCCAGTATCTATATGATACCGGCAATGCTAAGAGATTGCGGCCTGGATTTTGAGGTCGCAAGACTGCTCAAAATCGAGGACAGAATCAATCTGCGGCACGAACGTAAGGCCTGGGCCAAGTGGTGTGATTTCACCGATAAAATCGGTACCGCTGACTATGAAATAACCATCGGCATCACAGGTAAATACACATCCGTCCGTGACAGCTATGCATCGATAATCAATGCCCTCGAACATGCAGGTATTGTGCTTGGCTGCAATGTTAAAATTAAGTGGATTGAAACAACCGCTATTACCGATGAAACGGCAGCCGGGCATCTTAACGACGTTGACGGTATTATTGTCCCCGGCGGGTTCGGTACCCGCGGCGCCGAAGGGAAAATCGCCTGTATAAAATATGCCAGAGAAAATAACTTACCTTATCTGGGGCTGTGCTTTGGCTTTCAAATGGCTGTTATAGAATTCGCTCGCAACGTCTGTGGTCTGGCTGAAGCTAACAGCACCGAGATTGAGCCGGATTGTCCTGAGCCGGTAATCGATATATTGCCGGAGCAGAAAAAAATAGAAGGTCTGGGCGGGAATATGCGCCTCGGCGGAAGGGATATAGAACTAAAACCCCAGACGTTAGCGTGGAAGCTTTTCGGCAAAATAGATTCGGTTAGAATGCGATTCAGGCATCGTTATGAGGTTGACCCTCGCTATATTGAGTCACTGGAAAAGGCCGGCTTAGTGTTTTCCGGGAAAGCCCCGAACCAGCCGATTATGCAGATATTGGAAATTCCGTCCCATCCGTACTTTTGTGGCACCCAGGCACATCCATGCCTCACTTCCCGCCCGCTAAAGCCCCATCCTATGTTTGTAGGACTGGTTGCAGCGGCAATGCAGAAACATTACCCCCAACAAAAATTGCCCGATTGCTTAAAAGTTGCCCAGAAAGTATCCAGTCGAAATAGTTAAGGTTTAAGACTCGGATCTTTTTTAACTTCTGCGAGTTCTTTTTTGAGCTGTTCTATTTGCGTTTTGAGCTTCTTATTTTCCTGACGCAGTTTCGCACTTTCTTCAATAACAACTCCTAAAATATCATTCACCTGGTCTCGAATACCTTTTCGTACCTTCTCCTCCAAAAGAATCTTTTCCTGCAGACATTTTTCGAGCAGCTTTTCCTGTTTTTCGATTTCCTTATCACGCTGTTCTAATTCTTTTTTTAGCCGAATATTTTCGACGGCTACGAGTCTGCCCTTTTTCGTATTCGATATATTCTGTTCTTCACAGCCTGCGATTAACATAAACATAATAACACCAATTGCTAAAACAAACACTTTCTGTGCCGACCTTTTCATCTCTTTTATCCTTTCAAATCTGGCTCTCTTCTATCCACTATATGCTATTCGAGCTATTCGAAAAGCACTTTCAGCTTTTCTTTATCAGCCGGGTCAATTTGGCTCTGGTCGGTCCAGACCGCCAAATCGAGACTCTTTCTACAGCAGCAATCCTCGCAAACAAGTTCACGGCTGCTTGTCAAAACAGCATCGATAAGTTTCAGGCAGTTCTCTGTTGCCGTTTGCAGATTTGCAATAATCTCTTTTAGAAGTGTTTGCTTATTCTTGTCTGCCTTGTGCGGACGCCAGCAGTCGTAATCGCTCGGCAGTGCAATCAGTGCGTAGCAAATTTGTGCTTCTCTGGCCAGTTTAGCCTCCGGCATAGCGGTCATACCAATCAAATCGCCGCCCCAGGTCCGATGCATCAGGGATTCAGCCCGTGTGGAAAATTGCGGCCCTTCCATACAAACGTAAGTTCCTTTTGGATGTGTCGTTACATCTATACCTGCGGCTGTATCGCAAATCAGCCTTCGGAGTCGCCCGCAGAGCGGTTCTGCCATCTCGCAGTGTACCGCTGCAAAGCTGTCAAAAAAACTGCTTTGTCGTTTGAACGTTTTATCAATAAGCTGGTCAACGATAACCAAATCACCGGGAGCAATTTGGTCACGAAGTGAACCCACCGCTCCGCTGCTTATCACCGTGCGGGCGCCGAGTTTTTTCAAGGCAAAAATATTGGCGGCAAACGGGACTTCGCTTGGAGAAAGTTTATGTCCCTTGCCGTGGCGATTCAAGAATGCGATTTTCTTTTCGCCTAATCTACCGACACAAATGGCCGTACTCGGCTTGCCGAACGGCGTCTCAATATCACAAAATTCTGCATCAACTATATGCCCGGCCAGCGCATCGCCCAGACCAGTGCCGCCTATTATGCCGATTAATTCTTCTGCCATATTCTGCGCCTCCTTGTAAAGTGGTTGTTATATTACAAGGTTACAGCTATATTTACAAGACAGAAACCCGTGTTTCGGCCCAATTCTGAATTGTGTCTGTCCGTCGGTGATACAGATGAGATGAGTTTACACTATACGATATGTGCTTGACGCAATACGATATACGATATACGATATATGAGATATGGACGATTATAGAGAAAAAATACTCAATGCAAAGCCGGGGCAAATAATCCCTGTTGTCAAGGAAACCCCGATAGACGACCCTGTAGATTTTTTCGCCAAACTAAGCGACTACGGCCGGTC
>CAJVYK010000137.1 GCA_913009865.1 uncultured bacterium | reverse complement strand
ACGTGTGGGACTCGGAAGCGATGAGGGTGATTGATACAGCGACTTGCGAAATAAAAGTATTTTTGAAGATTTATTTTTATTTTTTTTTAATGTTACGGCGACCACCGAGATCTACACTCTTTCCCTACACGACGCTCTTCCGATCTCGCCGAATTTTAAGCCGACGGCGAGTCGGAGTTTTTTAAGTCGTTGCTCTCTACCGCTTGATTTTGGAATTTTATCAGCAATTCTCCGGCTTCTGACATCGTGAGTAATCGATCTAAATTTTTTAAGTCAAAGTCAATCGACTTACCTGTGTCTGGGTCTATCATATTACCCCATCCGGTCAGTCCTGATTTTAACAATTCAAATAGCTTGTCCAAGGCATCAGCGCCATCCTTAGATTTGCCGATTTTCTTTCGTGTAAGTTCTTTCCATTTTCGACCGGACAGAAAACGAAACTCAAAATAGGGCTGTTCCTCTTTCGGTTTGCTTTTGTCTGACTCAAGCACTACCTTAAACGTTTGATTTGGTTCCAGTGCTAACGGCATTTTAATTCCTTTCTCAAAATCAATTTTCCCTTTTTATTTCACCGCTCGGTGTATTCATTTCGCTCTGTGTTTTTCTAAAAGATACTTTATTCGTGTATCGATATTCTTAACCAGTTTTTCAGAAGTTGATTCTGTTACTTCTTTAACCACACTTGGTGCCTCTTCAAATATATGACCGAGTGATGGACCTCTGAGCCAGGCTAATGGATACCTGTGTTTCGACATTCGCTTAAGAACACCAGCAAATCCTGTACGTCGTGGTGTGCCTATAAATGCTGATGGTACCAATTTACGAGCACCGCCGGCATCAATCCGGTACCCAACACCTTTTTTCGTTTGACTGGTACCCTTGAAACTAATCAGTGATATTCGTTTTGTAGAAATACCTAACCGAGCCTGCCAACTGCTATAAGTCGCTTTTTCTTTTGTAATTCTGGTCCTTATAGATTTTTGTTTTACATTAACTTCACCCGCAATGCTCTTAACAATTCCCGCCTTAGCGCTTGTTGCGGTCCTGTTTATCGCCCATGTCATCACCTTAGGCATTCCATTCGGGATACTGCGGAGCATCTTTTGGATCCCCCTCAACCTTTTCTCATCGAATTTTATTTCAACCATTTGTTTGGGCATTATCTGGCCTCTGTTTTTTTAATTCCTGCCATTTGTCTCTTGCCGGACAACCCTGTTGAACCCACGATTCCAATTCTTGCCTGTTCCATAATGTTCGGCGCCCGAGGTGAACTGGCAATGGTCCGAGACGCCCTGATGAATGTAGACAGTAAAAGAACGATTTCCCCACACCGATTGCCGCCGCTGCCTGCTTAGCAGATAAAAGTAGTGACACCTCAGCAATTTGCATGGTTTACCCCTCGCTTTTTGAGTGCCAAAAGTACGGCCTTGGGATTAAAGACAAATCGCCCACTTGGTAAAATGACCTTTGGGATTTGACCATCACGTGCCCAGCGCCGAATCGTACTTGAGTTCACACCAAATAAATCCCCGATGGTTGCGGCGTTTACATATTGCGATTTTTGCGAATCATCTTTCATAACCTCCAAAATACAGGCGAGAAAATATCCTTCAATGATAGGGTTTTGCTTTTCCCGCTTAGGAACGCTTTTAGAGTCGCTTGTAGCCGCTTTTTTGCTTTTTAGGTATGCTTAAGAGGTGGAATGACTGGCATCTTCTTGCAGTAGGTTGGCCAATTATTTAAAAGATCACGAAGTTTATACCTTTTGCTTTGACCTGACTTCCATTCGCCTACGTGCTTTGGCAAAGTGATTTTTCGGTTGTGTGCTTTTTGTAAACGTGCCCTTAGGCTCTTGAGGCGGTTTTTTGAGTATCCCCCGGTTTCACAATATTTTTCTAAGAATTCTACCAGTGTAAGCGGCGTATTTGCTATTTCACCTTCACCTTCGCTATCTTCAGCTTGCCGTTCATCGCCGCCGCAACTACCAAGGTCTTCGACATACGCAAGGTATCTATCAAGCATTTTTTCAAAGCGGCAATAATCACAGACATTTGGATATTTGCATTGTTGAGGATATATCGCCTTGATCTCATCTGTGATAATAGAATTTAACCTCAACTGGTCGTCATGGCAGATCGCTAAGATCATGTAAAGCGATGCCATATCCTTCGCAGGGTCGATAGCTCTAAATTTCTTATGTCCAAACGGCCACGGATGCTTGGTTTTGTTCCCCTCCTTGGCTTCGTGGTTTTTAATTGACCTTAACACGCTAACAACCTGCGAACGCCATTGTTGCATTTTGGCAGGTTCCATAACCAATTTATCAACGGCTTCAGCAATTTCTAAAAGATTCATTCTTTTTCGCCTGTCTTTCCCCGGGTCGGTTCAGGCAGAGCAACGCGACAGGTGAATGAAGCGTTGCTGCCACCCGTACCGCTTGACCAGTTGCAATCTGGCCATCCCGAGCACTTATTTCTATAGTGCAGGGCCAGACAGAACTGGCCCTACACCGATTTTTTCACAGCTGCAAATGAACGTTACATTTGTTTGGACAATGCCGATTCAGCCCGCCGCCATATATTACATCCCAAACCTGACCGCAGGCCAGACAACGAACATCCGGTGGCATACCCTTGACCCACTCAAGCCCCTTGTCTCTAAGTGTTGGCAGTTGAGGGTTTTCGTATCGCTCTTTAGCAATAGACAGCTTTTTAGAATTCTTCACAGCCCGCCTTAAAGTATTCGGAGCACAGCCAATTATCCTGACAAGCTTTTTCAGGCCCGGATACTTATGTTCGTCTATGTGTTTTTCGGCCTTGTCTTTAGCTTCCTGCCTGGACATCCCTCTTTTGTTAGCCTTTAAAGTTTCCATCAGATGCTTTCTGCAGTTCTCATTCTGACTATCCGTAAAGTTTAACTATTTCGTTACGCGCCTTTTGCAAGACTTGGCTGATGGCGCACCAATTGTCATTCATCTTTATCAATTTTTCGCTTAAACATATCGCGCGTCCTACACATTCATTAAGGTCCTCACGATAAAAGAATCCATCTTCACTTTTTTTCAGCCATCCTCTGTTCACCCAACAGCTGATATTAGCAGTGGAACAATGGCAGTAATCCGCGGCTTGAGTCTGTGTTCTAATTTCGTCTTTATGAGCCATCATACTTACCTCTCAAATTTCTTTTGCGGCCCAGAGCCGGCCACCGCTACAATCTCCCCGTTTTCGTCCACTGAAACCAGTCGCAACTGTGGGCGATGAACGCATCTAACAACGTCCGGGTTTCCTATCTCTGCCGTTTGGCTTTTACACTGAGGAGACATAGTTCGCACAACATCGTGTTTAACACTTTCACCTGTCCGCGTTGTCGTTTCTACCTGTTCGCACAGACTGACTTTAATGCCGGCTTTCAGTATTTCTTTTATATGTCTGTCAATGAGCCAAAACGGTGTAGTGACCAATGGAATAAGCTCGCCGTTTTTCTCTTGCTCTATTAAGTCCAGGCCGCAAACCTGCGAGCATATCTCGGCATCATCAAAGAACACCTCATAGAAATCACCGAAGCGAAAGAAAAGCAGGGCCCCAGGGTATCTCTTTTTGAATTTGCAAAACACTTGCTGGAATTTGTTAATTTGTTGTTTTGATTGTGTGGTTTCTGATATTCCCATAATAAAACCCCTACCCAGTCATTTGCTTCAGCTTCAGGTCTGAAATTCTCTCTCCAATTTTGCTAAACCCAAGAATAAAACTTTTCTTTCTATTGCGTTGAGACCTTGTGAGAAATCAACGAATCCTATTAAAAAATCAACGAGCTTTTCTTCGTCGGCTTCTGTCTCAAACAGTTCGTCTGCACTAAAGCCACAGGCTAAAAGTGCTTCATAGAAACCCGAATCGTCATCTTTGTGTTGAGAGGCCATAATGAATCTCCTTTCAAAAAAGGTGGCCAAGGGTTAATGACGCCCCGTAGAGGCGCAGTCGTCCTTACGGATAGACTTACCTTGGCCGCATTCTCTGAATTGATTAACAGATTTGACTCTACGGGTTTCATACTTCCAATTATGGCCACATCTGGCAGGATTGCAAGGGTTTTTGAGAAAAATCAAATTTATTTTACTGGCTGACCATAATCAACCGCCTCCAGCTAATTCTTCGAGTTCTGTTCTGGTCAAATGCCGGTTTTCCTAGATTTTACCGAGCAAATGCAGATGTCTCTGCTTTTGAGCAATCTCAATAAGGTCTATCACCGGCAATTTTTTCAACTAAACGTTACTCAATCTCCGATGTTTTTTATGAACTTAGATTATGCTGACGCGAAAAAATGATTGAGCAGCTGCTACTGCTCTCTCAGGCGGTTCAACCGATGCTTCCGCCCGCGTCAGCCTTGTTAAAATCAACTCAAAACTAACGATGCCGTCTCCCGCCGGGACCGTTTCTTTCAATAATCAATTACATACCGCCCGCCTGTCGCTGGGTTGCTCACCAAATCGCCGATCTCTGGTCTGAGGGTAGCTTGGGTAGGGTAGAGGCAAAAAATGGCAAATAACGGCTTATTTACCAGCAAAGATTAAAAGCATTTGACAAAATTATAGAAATCCCCAAAATCGCACTAAAAGAGAAAATGGTGGACATAGCCAGTTTTTTGCCAATGTCTGAAAAGCAAACTTTTTTCATCAGATTTCAAAAAGCATATGGTTTTCGTCAGATTTGAAAAAGCATATGGTTTTCATCAGATTTCAAAAAGCATATGGTTTTCGTCAGATTTGAAAAAGCATATGGTTTTCATCAGATTTCAAAAAGCATATGGTTTTCGTCAGATTTGAAAAAGCATATGGTTTTCGTCAGATTTGAAAAAGCATATGGTTTTCGTCAGATTTGAAAAAGCATATGGTTTTCGTCAGATTTGAAAAAGCATATGGTTTTCATCAGATTTCAAAAAGCATATGGTTTTCATCAGATTTCAAAAAGCATATGGTTTTCGTCAGATTTGAAAAAGCATATGGTTTTCATCAGATTTCAAAAAGCATATGGTTTTCATCAGATTTCAAAAAGCATATGGTTTTCGTCAGATTTGAAAAAGCATATGGTT
>CAJVYK010000136.1 GCA_913009865.1 uncultured bacterium | reverse complement strand
TCTTTGCCTCATGGGATAGGTAAGCAGAAAAAAGTTATCGCTTTCTGCGAGGATTCGGATATTGAAGCAGCGCAGGCGGCTGGCGCCATCGAGGTCGGCTGTGATGAGCTGATAAAAAAGGTCTCGGACGGCTGGATGGATTTTGATGTGGCAATCGCTTCGCCAAGGGTGATGAGCAGGGTCGGTAAGCTTGGCAGGGTTCTCGGGCCACAGGGGAAAATGCCTTCGCCCAAAAATGGTACGGTAACCGTTGATGTTGCAAGTGCAGTAGCTGAATTTGCCGCCGGAAAAGTCGAGTTTCGTAACGACGCCGGAGGTAATGTTCACATAGTGGTCGGCAAGCAGAGCTTCGAGACCGAAAAACTAATCGGAAATATCGAAGCTTTCCTCTCACATATAAAGAAAGTCAAGCCGGTAGCGGCAAAAGGTACGTATATCAAAAAAATGTGTATATCTGCAACAATGAGCCCTGGCATAGCAGTTAGCGTTTAGCGGATAGATTCCTGCTCTTTCGACTGTGCCTATGACAAGTTTTGCAGGAATGACAAGATAGGTGATAAAATGAGCAAATACATAAAAGGATTACTGCAGTCAGAGCTGGAAAAGAAAATCATTGATGAAGGTATCAAAGATTTTCTGGTTGTCAGTACCAGAGGCGTAGGCGGTGTTGACGGAAACCTGATGCGGGGCGAGCTGAAGGAAAAGGGTGTCAAATTGTTAATGGTGAAGAATTCACTATTCAAAAAGGCGCTGTGCATCCGTCAGATGGAGCCGGCGGCGGCTTTGTTCAGCGGTACCTGCACGATTGCTTACGGGGGCGACAGCATCGTTGACGTTGCAAAAGAGATGGTTGGGTGGAGCAAGAAGGTTCCGGTGATAGAGGTTAAAGGTGCCTTTCTGGATGGGGCGGCTTTAGACGCCGAAGCAGCAGAACAACTTTCAAAAATGCCGACACGAACAGAACTGCAGGGCGAGATTGTCAGCCTGGCACAGTCGCCCGGCGGACGATTGGTCTGTGCATTTGGCGCCGCTGCAGGGATTATCGCTGGTTGTATAAAGACTATCGCAGAAAGCGAAGAGAAGCAGGCAGCGTGAAGTGCGAAACGAAATACGAATATCTAAATCCGAAACAAATTCAAATAACCGAAATTCAAATGACCAAAACTGTTTTGAACATTCGAGCATTCGAATTTTGTATTTGTTTCGTGCTTCGAATTTCGAGTTTAGGATTTGTTAGGGAATACGAGATACGAAATAGTGTTGCTTGGGTGGTTGCCCCTGTAACGGGTTAAACGAGACGGCGGAGTTTCGGCTACCATCGGGCGTTAGCTAATAGAATAGGAGTTAATAAGAATGGCAGAAGAAAAAGCAGAAGAAACTAAAGAAGCCAAGGAAACCAAGGAAACCAAGAAAACGGAAGAAACGGCGGAAGCTAAAGAGACAAAGAAATGGGGCGCTGAGATTAAGAAACTCGGCGATAAAATAGTCGGCCTGACGTTGATGCAGGCCAAAGAGCTTGGTGATTATCTCAAGGATGAGTATGGTATTGAGCCGGCTGCTGGCGCTGTTGTGATGTCAGGGCCTGCTGGACAAGCACAGGAAGAGCAGGAGGAAGAAAAAACCAGCTTTAATGTAATCCTGAAAGCATTCGGCGACAAAAAAATTCAGGTTATCAAAGAGGTAAGAGCTTTGACGGGATTGGGATTGAAAGAGGCCAAAGACCTCGTCGATAACGCTCCTAAGCCGGTCAAAGAAGACCTGAGCAAAGAAGAAGCTGAAGCTGCCAAAGAGAAGCTTGAAGCTGTGGGTGCAGTGGTTGAACTGAGTTAGTTTTTAGTGTTAAGTGTTGAGTTTTGAGTTGTAACTAAAAACTAAGAACTAAAAACTCAAAATTAAACTTGGGAGTGTCAGATGGTTCTACAAACCGCTCGTAATTTTGGCAAAGTTCGCGATGCAGTTGAGATCCCGGACCTGGTAGCGGTACAGAGGAAAAGTTACGCCGACTTTTTGCAAAAAGATGTGGCGCCAACTAAGAGAAAGCGCTCCGGACTCGAAGCACTGTTTCAGGAGATATTCCCTATTGAAAGCTATGACAAGAATATGTGTTTGGAATATCTCTACTACGAACTGGAGAATCCGCATTATGTGCCTACCGAGTGTCGACAGTTACGGTTGACCTACGGCTACCCATTAAAAATTTGTTGCAGACTGCGTACTAAAGACGGCGAAGATTTGGCTGAGCAGACAATATACCTCGGTGAAATGCCGGTTATGATAGGTGGTGGGGAGTTCATCATCAACGGAGCTGAGCGGGTGATTGTAAGTCAGCTGCACCGAAGCCCCGGCGTCGATTTTGTCATCGACAGCAAAGAAGGTGATAGAATACTGCACGGCGGCAGAATCATACCCGAAAGGGGTAGTTGGATAGAGATAGGTGTTACTAAAAAAGATATTCTGGTTGTCAAGATTGACCAGTCCAGCAAAATACCCGCAACTATTTTTCTGCGAGCGATAGACCCTGCCTGCAGTGATACCGAGGCGATTCTACGTCTCTTCTATCCAACGAAAACTGTTCCGAAAACTAAACTTACACCTACTATGTGGGCGGTGGGACCAATTGTAGATGCAGAAACCGGCGAAGTTATTGTGAAAGCCGGCACACAAATCGGCGATAGAGTCTCTTTGATACAACAAAGCGCTTTTAAAACGAAAAAGATTGAGGTTATTGAGAATGTTAAAGATGCTTTGATACTGAATACATTAGCTGAAGACGATTGCCAAAACCACGAGCAGGCATTGTTAAAGTTTTATATGAGATTAAGGCCCGGCAATCCGCCCAATGAAGAAAAGGCAAAAACCTTCTTTACAGAGAAGTTTTCTGATGTAAATCGCTATCGTCTGGGCAAAGTCGGCAGATTCAGAATGAATCGTAAGTTCGAACACAGGCCCGGTACGGGAAAAGTGGACGAAAATGAGATGACACTTCGGCCCGAAGATTTCCTCAACACAATGAAATACATAATGGCCCTGCGCAACAATGAGGGTACGGTTGATGATATAGACCACCTTGGTAATAGAAAGCTGCGCACAATCGACGAACTTGCTGCTGATGAAATCAGAAAAGGGCTGCTAAAGCTTCGCAAGACCGTTCAGGAACGAATGAGCGCAAGAAGAGATGCCAGTGAGTCGGTGCGCATTGCGGATTTGGTGAATTCCAAGAGCGTATCGAGCAGTATCAACTATTTCTTCGGTCGCGGCGAGCTCTCGCAGATTGTTGACCAGACCAACGCCTTAAGCCAGTTGACGCATGAAAGGCGCCTGTCAGCTCTTGGTCCCGGCGGTTTGAACAGAAGGCGGGCGGGTTTTGAAGTTCGTGATGTTCATATCAGCCATTACGGCAGAATCTGTCCGATTGAAACGCCCGAAGGAACAAACATCGGCTTGATTGCCTCGTTAGCAATATTTGCGGCGGTTGACGAATATGGATTTCTGCTTACGCCATATCGCAAAGTTAAAAATGGTAAAGTTATTGACAAGGTGGAATATTTGCGTGCCGATGAGGAGATGAAGGCGATACTGGCGCCGCCGAGCGCGGTCGATTGGCAGTCATCAGCCGGCAATTGGAAATTGAAAAAGGGAATGGTATTGGCCAGAAAAGGTGGTGAATTGGCCGCTGTCTCGAGTGACGAGGTTGACTACGTTGATATTTCACCCAAACAGATTGTTGGTCTTTCAGCTTCGCTTATCCCGTTCCTGGAGCACGACGATGCAAACCGGGCTTTGATGGGCTCGAACATGCAGCGGCAGGCGGTTCCGCTGCTAAAGGCAGAGACGCCTTTGGTTGGCACCGGTATGGAGAAAGTTGTCGGCCAAAACTCAAGTATGGTGGTCCGTGCGCAAAAGGCCGGCGTAGTTACCGCAGTGGACGCTACGAGAATAGTCATTGACCACACCGATGAATATAAGCTTGCTAAATTTGTTGGGCTGAATGAGAGAACCTGTCTTAATCAAAAGCCCACAGTCAAACTCGGCGAAAGAGTTGAGAAAGGCCAGGTCATAGCAGATGGCGGGGGCACCGATAACGGCGTATTGGCGCTTGGTAAAAATGTGTTTGTGGGATTTGTCTCTTTTGACGGTTTCAACTTTGAGGACGCGATTATTGTCAGTGAAAGACTTGTCAAAAACGATAGTTTCACAAGCATTCACATCGACGAATTTACCGCAGAGGTTCGTGAAACACGACTCGGTAAGGAAGAATTTACGAACGATATTCCCAATGTCAGCGAAAGGGCGCTACGAAACCTTGATGAACACGGAGTAATCCGTGAAGGAGCAAGGATATGCACCGGCGATATTCTGGTAGGCAAGGTGGTGCCCAAGAGCAAAACCGAATTGACGCCTGAGGAAAAACTGCTGCACGCTATATTCGGCAGAGCCGGCGAAGATGTCAAAAATGATTCACTTGAACTGCCCAGCGGATATGAAGGAGTGGTAATAAAAACGGAACGATTCAGCAGACGCGGAGCGGGTGGTGAAGAAGCGAAGAGCAATCTAAAAGCACAGATAAAACAATATGAAAAGCAGATGAGGGCCAAGGAATGTGCGATATTCAGGCAAATGATAGAAACCGTTTATGAAAAACACAAAAAATTCAATATCAGTATTGTCGATCCGTCTACACGTCAGAAAGTCGGTACCAGTAAGGATGATGAGGTTATCTATGAGCAGGTAGAGAGCTTTGATATCAAGTGGGTCAGTCCTGCCTCTATCCGAAAAAGCGTACAGAAAATCCGTGATAAGTTCTGGGTGAATATCGTTGAAGTTCAGGAAGAGAAGAAACGTAAAGTCGAGAGCTTGAAACACGGCGATGAACTGCCCAGCGGTGTGCTGCAAATGGTAAAAGTTTACGTTGCAGCTAAAAGGACGTTGTCAATTGGCGACAAAATGGCTGGACGCCACGGAAACAAGGGTGTTATCGCCAGGATTATGCCGGAAGAAGATATGCCGTTCCTTGAAGATGGTACAAGTCTTGACATATTGCTAAATCCTCTCGGTGTGCCCAGCCGAATGAATGTTGGCCAGATTCTGGAAACCGATC
>CAJVYK010000135.1 GCA_913009865.1 uncultured bacterium | reverse complement strand
TATCTGGACTACCCTTGCCACCTGCAAAAAACAACAGCGAAATGTCTTTGATTTTATCCATGAAACTGTTCTTGCTCACTGGAACAATAAAACTTACCCATCGTTAATTTGTCAAAAACTGTGAACGGTTACAAATTCTTGTACTTTTCATACTAACACTCTTTCTATTCTCTATTGCATTGATTTTTGTCATAAACCTACACAACCACAACAACCACAATAGTTGAGCCCTGCATTATACGTAAAAACCAAATAACTTCAAGTAACACAAGAGGACATTATCGCCCAATGAAATTGAATTGTTACTGAAATGAACATTTTGCTTTGAACGAACACCTCAGGTATTTTATTTCCAACGGGCGCCGGATGGGTAGTTGACCAGGCCGGCCTTTCTGGTATAATCCGAGATACGAATATCGAATGTCGAACAAGGAATATCGAATTTTGAACAGAAAAGTTCCTTGAACGATATACACAGTACGAGACACGAGATATGCAGACAAAGACTTTGGGTGAATTGGCTGAATACGTAGGCGGGCGGGTCTGCGGCGACCCTAACGTGAAAATCCAGTCGGCCTCAACGCTTGGGCGGGCAGACCAGGGCGATATCAGCTTTTTGGCCAACCGCAAATACGAAAAGCAGTTGCGCTCGACCAGGGCAAGTGCTGTAATCGTAGGCAATGAAACAGTTAATACCTCGGTACCCCTTCTGATAGCAGATGACCCTTACTATGCCTTCATGCAGATTATGGTGCTTCTGCACGGCCATCGCAAACACAAAAAGGTAGGTATCAGCCCACAGGCTTCAATCTCAGATAGTGCAAAAATTGGTTCAGACTGTCATATCCATGATTTCACAACAATAGCTGATGAAGCAAAAGTCGGGGACGGCTGCATAATTTATCCCGGTGTGTACATCGGGCAGGGTACGCAAATCGGTAATGACAGCATAATATATCCCAATGTTACTGTTTATGACGGGTGCAAAATAGGCAACCGTGTAATTATAAACGCCAACTCGACTATCGGCGAGGACGGCTTCGGCTATGCCAGCCATAAGGGTGTACATTACAAGATACCACAGACCGGTATTGTGATTATAGAAAACGATGTGGAAATCGGCGCCTGCTGTGGAATCGAGCGAGGCACACTCGGCGATACCGTCATAGGACATGGCAGTAAGCTGGGTGACCTGGTTGCGATAGGGCACGGCGCAAAAATCGGCCCACATTGCCTGCTTGTGGCTCAGGTAGGAATTTCCGGCTCGACCACCCTTGGCCATCATTGCATAGTCGGGGGCCAGGCCGGTATTGTGGGCCATATCAGTATCGGAAACAATGTTACGATTGCAGCCCAGGCGGGCGTTACTAATAACATTGGCGACGACGAAATAGTGCTCGGTTCGCCAGCCATCGATGCAAACCAGGGCAAGCGAGCGTACAGTATGATACGATACCTGCCTGAGATGCGGCAAAGTATTCGCAGGCTTGAAAAACGCCTGAAAAGTCTGGAGGAACCTGAGAAGCATCCGGACGGACCTTAAAAAAAGGCGATTATGACGGCAGAGAAACATGTACTCGGGTTGATTGCCGGACAGGGACGATTGCCCTTTTTGGTCGCAAAGGGAGCGAAAAAAGCGGGGCTGAAAGTAATTTGCGTCGGCCTGGCGGATAACGTAAAGCCAGGTCTGAACAATGAAGTTGATGTGTTTTACAAAGTCGCGATTGCCCGGCCGGGTAACTGGATACGGAAGTTAAAAAAGCACGGCGTAACCAGAACAATTATGGTTGGCCGAGTTGCTAAATCGCAGCTTTTTACACCCTGGAGAATCCTGCACTATTTGCCCGATTGGCGGACACTTAGAATATATTACTGGCGGCTGCGCGGCAAAGACAAACAGAGTGATATGGTTCTGGACGCCCTTGCCGATGAACTGGCCAGCGGAGGGATATTATTGGAGAATTCAACAATGTACTGCAGGGAGCATATGGCATCGGCGGGAATAATGACTAAACGCAAACTAAACTCTTCCGTGAAAGACGATATCGAATTCGGCTGGCAGATAGTTAAAAAACTCGGCGAACTGGATATAGGACAAGCTATTGCGGTCAAGGAAAGAGAAGTAATCGCTGTCGAGGCGATAGAAGGTACGGCAAAAATGATTGAGCGAACGGGCAGGTTTTGTAAATCGGGGGGCTGGACGCTTATCAAAGCCTCAAAGCCAAATCAGGATATGCGATTCGATGTGCCGTGTGTGGGAACTGATACTATTAGAAGTTTAGCTGAAAACGGGGGAAAATGCCTGGTTGTCGAAGCTCAAAAAACGATAATTATCGATAAGCCCGAAACAATAAAACTCGCTGACCAATTGGGCATAACTATTCTGGGGCACTAACGCGAAAACGAAAAACGGAAGTGTAGTTGTTGAGCAGTATTTTGATTTTTAAAAATCCAGAATTTTGAAAAATTGGGGAAAATTTAACCACAAATTTCACGGATTATATGGATTTTGGGGTAAAAATAAGGATTGGTAGGTTGATTTGTAACGATTAGGCGGGATAGGCAAGGCAAAGACGTTCGAAAACGTTTGAAAACGGTTGAAAATATGCGAAAATATTCGAAAAATGACTGAAAATTGTTGAAAAATTGCAAAAAAGTGAACGCTTTTTGAGTATTTATTAACCGCAGAAATCGCAGAGAAGAAAGACTATTTTTAGACAGGATTACAGGATAGAAAAAAGCTAAAAACTTAAAGCTGAAAGCGTAAAGCCAGAGTGTAAAATTCAAAAGTGAATACAGCATTGACGGAGTAGAAAATTTCGGGTACTTTATTCCATGGGATCTCGATACAGAAGTATTATTCAAAGGAATAGTATGTAGTATGCCAAGCAATGTGTTCAGTAAATATCTAAGTGAAATAAACAAGGCCTATCTTCGGGGGGATGCGACAGAACACACACATCGGCCAGCATTGAAAACGCTAATTGAGGCATTGGGCAAGAAAATTACGGCGACTAATGAGCCACGGCGACAAAAGTGTGGTGCGCCTGATTATATTGTATCGCAAAGAAGAAAAGGGCTGGAACAAACAATCGGCTACATCGAAGCCAAAGATATAAGTACAAACTTAACACAAGCTGCAAAAAGCGAACAAATCAAAAAAAAGTACCTGCCCAGTCTTAATAATTTCATTCTAACCGATTATATCGAATTTCGCTGGTATGTAAACGGTGAAAGACAGCTCACCGCGAAACTGGCAGAAGAATCGGCGGGTAAATTCAAAACCACAGACAAAGGTGAGGAAAAGGTCCGTCAATTATTGAACTCTTTTCTAAGCCAAAAGCCGGAAAAGATCAAAATCCCAAAAGAGCTGGCTACGAGAATGGCTCATAAAGCACAAATGATGCGTGATATTATTAAAGAGACATTCCAGCAGGAACCAGAGTTGGGAACATTACACGGGCAATTCGAGGCATTCAGAGAAGTTTTGCTGCACGATTTAACCGAAGAACAATTTGCTGATATGTACGCCCAGACTATATGTTATGGCCTGTTTACGGCACGCTGCCACATCGAAGATACAACTATATTCGGTAAAGATAAATACGCTGCTTTTCACGGGATAGATGACCGGGCCAAAGAATTAACAAGAGAGCATGCTGCGTATCTATTGCCAAAGACAAACCCGTTTTTCCGTGATATCTTTGGCGATATTACAGGCCCTAAATTAGACGACAGGATTGTCTGGTTGGTAGATGATTTAGTAGAATTGCTAAAGCAGGCGGATATGGGAGTAATACTGCGCGAGTTTGCAAGACGTAAAAAACGAAAAGACCCGGTCGTCCATTTCTACGAAACTTTTCTTGCCGAATATGACCCAAAACTTAAAAAGACCAGAGGTGTTTATTATACGCCGGATGAGGTGGTAAGCTACATTGTTCGCAGTGTCGATTGGCTACTTAAAGAAAAGTTTGGCCTAAAAAGAGGGCTGGCTGATGAATCGAAGATAAAAATAGATTCTTCGGCTTCGCCTCAGAATGATAAGAGTGGAGAGCAAATCCATAGACTTTTGATACTTGACCCTGCTGTTGGGACAGGGACGTTTCTATTTGAAGTAATCGAACAGATTTACGATAGATTCAAACGGCAAAGAGGCGCGTGGTCAGGTTACGTTAAAGAACATTTATTGCCGCGATTGTTCGGGTTTGAGTTAATGATGTCTCCTTATGCCGTTGCCCATATGAAATTGGGTCTGCAATTAGCCGAGACCGGTTATGATTTTGGCAGTGATGAACGGTTGGGGATATATCTTACAAATACACTCGAAGAGGCACAGGAAATTTCCAAAACTCTTTTTATGCAGGCGCTAAGCAAAGAGGCAAGGGCAGCAAATAAAGTCAAAAAGGACTTGCCAATTATGGTTGTTACCGGCAATCCACCTTATGCGGGACATTCAGCAAATAGGAGTTGGGAAATTATAGGCGGCAAGAAAGTTCCCAATTTTATCGGTAAACTATTAAAAGATTATTACCAAGTGGACGGTAAACCGCTAAAAGAAAAAAATCCCAAATGGCTACAGGATGATTACGTAAAGTTTATTCGCTTTGGTCAACACAGAATTGAACAGACGGGTTCAGGTATATTGGCCTTTATTACCAATCATGGCTATCTCGATAATCCGACTTTTAGAGGAATGCGCCAAAGCCTGATGCAAACTTTTGATGAAATATATATTTTAGACCTTCACGGTAACAGCAAGAAAAAAGAGACCTGTCCGGACGGGTCCAAAGACAGCAATGTGTTCGACATTATGCAGGGCGTGACCATTGGCATCTTTGTTAAGGAACCAAACAAAGAGAGAAGCGGCAGGGTCTATCATGCTGAACTGTGGGGAACGCGAAAACAAAAATACGATTGGCTCAATAAAAACCTGATAGAGAATACAAAGTGGCAAGTTGTAAAACCAAACAAGCCGTTTTATTTGTTGGTAGTGTAAAGATGTTTCTGTAAATTGGTGTTAACCACCGCATTTGGCTGGGTGGAGGCGAGCGTAGCGAGCCGGAACACAGCCAAATGCGAAATTTCGCTTGAAATGGCGGGCACGTCCCGTTCT
>CAJVYK010000134.1 GCA_913009865.1 uncultured bacterium | reverse complement strand
AGTACCGCATCGAAGGGACCAATTTCAGATGCGACTGCCTGCAGATTTTCATACGCAACGATACTAACGCTATCGACACCGAGCCTGCTGATGTTTTCTTTGACCTTTTCCAGACGCCGGCTGTCAAAATCGGTTGCGATAATCTTTGCCTTGTCGGCTGTCCACTCTGCCAGTTGCGTTGTTTTTGTTCCCGGGGCGGCGCAGAGGTCAAGTATTGTCCAGCCGGCACAAGGCTCCAGTGCCTTTACCGCCTGCGAGGCGGTTATATCCTGAACGCTGAAAAGCCCTTCCGCAAAGCCGGCCAGCTCCACTACCGCACGCGGACTTTTGATTTTCAGTATCGATTCGTCAGTTACTATTTCAAAGTCGATATCCGCCTGGCGGAATTTTTCCGCAAGCCGGCTGATTGTTGTTTTCAGGGTATTGGGCCTGACGTAAATACCCGGCCTGCGATTGCTTGCAAAGCAAATCTTTTCGGTTAATTCTGCGCCGAATTCGGCCAGCCAGCCGGCCACGAGCCATTTGGGCAGTGAAAAGGCACTACTGAAATAATCGGCTGGGTAAGTTCGCTGCTCCGGCAAAAGACAGACGTCGAATTCACAGCCGCTCGAAGGCGTCTGCGGAAGACTCTTTTTAATGTCAGCTTCTGATAGCCGGATTTGGCGGCAGGTTATGTGCCGGCTAATCTGTCGCAGGACAGCATTAACAAAGCCGGTCTGTTTTTTAGCAGTGATGGCTTTGGCATTCTCGACCGCTTCATTGACGACAGCATATTCGACGGTTGCAGGGCTGTAGATAAGCTCGTACGCCCCGATGCGGATGATATTGAGCAATTTGGCTGGTATCCTCTCGACGGGACAATCCGCCAATTTGCTCAGCACCATATCAATGGCGGCTCGATTTCTTATCGTTCCGAAGACCAGGTCGGTGGCTCGCTGCTTTTCGCCGGTTTGCGGCAATAATTTGTTTAAGATTGGGCCGGCGTAGTTGCGTTTCGGGTCGAACTGGTTCAAGACAGCCATTGCGACAATGCGGGCGGTTTTATTTTCCTGGCCGGCCATCTCAGTTGTCCGCTATCTTCATAAAAATATCGCCGGGGACAGTTCGCCAGCCGTTGACAAAATCTTTGAAGTCCATAAGTGCCGAGCCGGCCGGCTTGATTTTTATAATCTTCAGAGCGTTTTCGCCGCAGATGATGTTTAAGTTTTCATTGAGCGTTCCCGCCGGCAGACGAGCTGGATTTGAGGTCTCGACTACTTTGGCTTTCGCGATGGTTACCCTTAGAGACTTCTGCGTCTCTTTTGGGCCTGCCCTGAGCGAAGCCGAAGGGCCATAAATCGCTGAGGCGCCCGGCCAGGGCCAAAGCCCGAATATCTTTCTTACTAAAGACCCAGCCGGCTCGCTGAAGTCCAGAAAACCGTCTGATTTTTTCAATTTCGGAGCCAGAGTAGCTTTTGAATGGTCCTGGGCGGTATGGATTACCGTGCCGGCAGCGATTTTCTCTATTGTTTTCAGCAGCAGCGGCGCCGCTATTTGAGCTAATCTATCGTGCAGTTGGCCGGCTGTCTCGTCGGTTGCGATACCGGTTTTTGCCTGAGCCAGGACATCGCCGGCGTCCATTTTTTCAGCCAGCGTGATTATACTGATACCGGTTTGGGTTTCGCCGTTGATTATCGCCCGGTTTATTGGCGCAGCGCCGCGATATTTCGGAAGTAGCGAAGCGTGGACGTTTATAGCGCCTTTGGGCGGCAGATTTATTAGTTGATTGCCGACTTTCTGGCCGAATGCAATTACTACAATAAGCTGCGGCTGGTAAGCGGCAATCCTGTCTATTGTCTCCGGTGCGTTTACGTTGTCTGTTTCGATAAAGGGTATCGAATGGTTCTTTGCCCAGATGGCCACCGGTGTCGGCTTGTCTTTTCTGCCCCTGCCTGCCGGATGTGGGGGAGCAGTTACGATAAACGTCAGACCGTAGCTTGAGTTAGCTAATGCCTTCAGGCATTCGATACCGAATTCACCGCTGCCGAGATAAACTATTTTCATAAAAATTTAACCGCCTTCGGCGGAATTTTTAGACAGGATTACAGGATTGACAGACAGAATTATTTCTTTTTGAATTTATCTTCTTTATCCTGTTATCCTGTCTCTTCTGTCAAAAACACAAATTCCTATGCAATTGAATTAAAAACTGCGCACTAAAATTCGAATACGCTCGGAGTTAGAAATAACATCTTACATAGAAATTCTAATATAATCAGGGGAAATAGTCCATTGCCGGAAGAAAAAAAGAACTTTACATTCCCACTCTTTTTCGGTATAATATATTATCGTGGATTTCCGGTTGAACACCTAATTATCCCCTAATTATCCTATCCCGTCATTCTTTTAGCACCTCAGTTATTTTCTGCACAGAATCCTCAACGGCAATAGAGATAAGAACGCAGAACGTAGATTAAACCCGCAGGGCAAGACCTGCGGGCTAATAGGCTGGAATATGGCGTAATTACGGTTTTAATTTGGTTGCAAACGAGGGTTTTTTTGGGTAAACTTCGTGCAAATTAAGGCGAACTACCCTTAAGGGTAGTATCCCGACTAATCGGGACCGCATTGAAGATCGTAATTGTTTATCTAAAGGCAAGTTGCCGCGGATAAAACGGGAAAGTCAGAGTAGCCTGCCAATGTTTTATGTACCAGTTGTTAGGAGAGTTTTACTATGAGAATAAATATTGTCTGTTGTATATTATTTTTTCTTACTATTCTTTCCCCTGTCTTTGCTGCTACTGAGAATGAAAAATTAATGATTAAAGCTGCTTACAAGGGAGACGTAAAGGCCGTTCAGTCTTTTCTTTTAAAGGGTGTCAATGTGAACGCCGAACTTGCAAATGCTGCCACTGCCTTGTATATGGCGTCACAGAATGGTCATACGAATGTTGTCAAGGTCTTATTGGTAGCTAAAGCCAATGTTGATTGCAAAGATAGCAAGCATATAACGCCTTTGTGTATTGCGTCACAAAATGGCCATATAGATGTTGTCAAAGTTTTACTTACGGCGAACGCCGATGTAAACTCCCCGGATAACGAGGGTGCAACGCCTTTGTGGGTGGCATCAAATAATGGGCATGCGGATGTTGTCAAGGCTTTGCTTGCGGCGAACGCCGATGTAAACTTCCCAGATAACGAGGGTGTCACCTCTTTGTGGATTGCATCACAGAATGGTTATACAAATGTTGTAAAACTATTGTTGAATACTGAAGCCGATATAAATGTCGTTCATAAAACAAACGGTGCTACCCCACTTTTCATTGCAACCCTTTTCGGCCATTTGGAAGTTGTTCAGTTGTTGCTGGCGGCAGGGGCAGATGTAAACAAAGAAACCAATACCGGTGAGACGCCTTTAAAAATTGCTAAAAAGAATGGTTATGTAGACATTGTTAATCTACTGCAGGAGACAAAATACTCTGGAAACTCAAAATATATCTATGGGTTTATGGCTTTCTTGATTGCGATTGGGATGGGATGGGGAATAATAATATTTTTAAAACGCATGAGGCATATGTCTAAAGAAAACAAGAGAATTCACATAGGTCCGTTCTCCTCGATATTCGCAGGTTTAGTTTTTCTTTTTACAATATTCTTATTTCCAACAAGCGAACCTGGTGCAGTTATGATTGCCAGTACCGGCAAGATAGTTGCAAAGCCAAATATTGTGAAATTAGCACCAGTATTTGGGCGAGGGCGCAAGAATGAACTGTACTCTTTTACCCTATCTCCAAATGTTAGCAAATATGCCGAGGGTATTTCACCGTCAGATAAAGTATATTTACTTGCTACGAGTGTAGATAGAGATGCTTCGGGTAATACTACTTCAGACTGGTCTTTCGCTTGGAGTTATTGGCTTCTTATTGATGTTGTTCCTAGCGCGATCCTTGGCTGCGTAATCCTATGGATTCTACAGCGAAGACAATTGAAGATGCCCACTCATAGTTCAGATATATAGTCCGTAGAAAAAATAGGGGCTGTGGGGCTGTCCCTAATTAAGGATGTCGGTTACCCATTACCATTTCGCAATGCTTTGAGCCGTCTTCGGTGTACGATTCTGGCGGTCTGTCCCATACGATTGACAATAGTTAAGCCCTCGATATGGTCATACTCGTGCTGTAGTACCCTGGCGTAAAGCCCTTCAGCTTCCTCGGTGAACTCGTTGCCGTCGAGGTCGGTGGCGGTAACTTTACATTTTTTGTATCTTCGAACTTTCGTTACAACGCCCGGCACCGACAGACACCCTTCCTCCGCTGAGTCAAGCTCGCCAGTTGTGGTAACGGTCGGATTTATATAAACTTTGACGGTTTCCTTTGTTTGCTCGAGTGATATGATAAAGAGCCGAAGCGCCACGCCCGCCTGTGGAGCCGCCAGGCCGACGCCTTTGTTTTCCAGCATAATATCTGTCATTTTTTCTACCAGTTGACGGATATTATCGTCTATTTTCTCAACCGGCCGGGCGCAGCCGGCTAAAACCTGCGCCGGGTAATGCGTAATCCGACATTTTTTAATATCAATATTCGGCATTTATCGCTTCTCTAAAAATCGTATATCGTACTGTGCTAACCGGTGATAAAACCACCTGCTAAATACTATACGCTAAACGCTCTCCGCTATTTTTCGTCGAATTCATTGCCGGCGAAAGTATTGCCGAGGTAAAGTTTTTTGACTGTTTCATTGCGGACAATCTCGGCTGGTGAGCCGGCCCCTATCACCTTGCCGTGGTCGATAATGTAGGCCTTGTCAACAACTTCCAGCGTCCTCTCGACATTATGGTCGGTAATAAGAATGCTGACACCGGAAGAGACGAGCCGACGGATTTCGTGCTGCAAATCCTCGACTGCAATAGGGTCAACGCCGCTAAACGGCTCGTCCAGAAGAATCAATGAAGGGTCGGTTATCATAGCACGGGCGATTTCAAGTTTCCTGCGCTCACCGCCGGACAAGAATCTGCCCTGGCTGTCAGCGACCTCGTTTAGCGCGAAATGCTCAATGAGCGCATCGGCTTTGTGGTTGCGCTGGGCGCGGGTGATAGACATCGTTTCTAAAATCGCATAGAGGTTGTCCCTGACGCTGAGGCGTTGAAAAATGCT
>CAJVYK010000133.1 GCA_913009865.1 uncultured bacterium | reverse complement strand
ACTGGTAATTGGTGAGAGGTAATTGGTAATTGGTAATTGGTAATTGATAACTGGTGAATGGATGCTCGATACTCGAATCTCGATGCTGGATAGAATAGCAAAAATGCTCCTGACCCCTTTTCTTCCCCCACTGTTAAGCAAAACTATGAAAAGTTACTTTTCGGAAGTGAAGGTTAAATTTGTCCCGTTGAATTTCCCTCCCGCTTTTGTCTATGTATGCAGTACTCCCGACAGGTAAGTTTTGAAACGCACCTGTGGCAGTCCGTGAGGACTCCATAGGAGAGCCAAAAATCACTTCGAACTTTCAAGAAATTCCCTGGTTTGTCTAAAATGTGAAATTTTTAAAAAAGAGTTTTTTTAACTTTTATTTTTTTTGGGGAAATTTAATCACAGATTTCGCGGATTACGCAGATTTTTGGGTTAAAAATGAGGTTAAGGGGGTAGGGTTAGGCGAGCTGGGCGAGATGGGCAAGGCAAAAACGTTTGAAAACGTTCAAAAAATTACGAAAAATGATGTGAAACATTTGAAAATGTTCGAAAAATAACGTGAAATGTTCGAAAATATTCGAAAACGTTCGAAAAATAAGCTGAAACGTGCAAGAATATTTGAGTCTCGGTAACTGGTAATTGGTGAGAGGTAATTGGTAATTGGTAATTGGTAATTGATAACTGGTGAATGGATGCTCGATACTCGAATCTCGATGCTGGATAGAATAGCAAAAATGCTCCTGACCCCTTTTCTTCCCTGACCCCTTTTCTTCCCCTTTTCTTCCCCGTCAATAAGGCAGGCGAGAGCCCCCCCAGTAATACCGTAATGGTAGTCCTCTAATAACAATGCCAGGGCAAGACATTCAAGAGCAGAATAAAACACAAACGAATTTACCTGCCTATAAGGCAGCCGAGCAACACTATAGCTGTGGTTTTGTGAATAATAATAGCGGATAGGATTTAATTGAAATGAATTGCAGTCTGGGGTATTGTAAATTTTGAAATTTGAAGCATAGTAACAAAGAAATAGACTGTGCCAATTAAAAAGAGTTGCAACTTATTGCGTAACGTTTGGGGTAAGTTGTCCGTCTTAACTTATAGGAGAGCCTGAATGGCTGAATTTAATGTTAATTCTCTCCTCGAAAGAGCCAGGAATCAGGACCCCAAAGCTCTGGGTATGTTGTGTGAGCATTTTTATCCGAAGGTGCTGAAGTATATGCATTATCGGGTAGCTGCCATATCGGCTGAAGACCTTACGGGCGAGGTGTTCCTCCGTGTTTTGCGGCATATCGGCCAACAGAAAGGCTCATTTGCGGCCTGGCTCTACAAAATAGCAGCCAATGTGGTTATCGACTATGCCAGAGCCGGAAAGATACGACGGACAGAACCAATGGATAAACAAATCGTCGAGTCAGTTGTGAATGGTAAAAATCCTGCAGAGACTGTTGGCAGGCAAACCGACATTTACAACGCTATTACCAGATTGACAGATGAGCAGCGAGAGCTGATAACCCTGAAGTTTATTCAGGGACTTACGAATGCAGATGTCGCAGAGATTACCGGGCGCTCAAAAGAAGCGATTCGCGGACTACAGTTTCGAGCGCTGTCTGCTTTGAGGCTTATTTTAAGCGGCGAGGATAAAAGCAATGAACGCTAAAATCGAAGACATTCTGGATAGCTGCATTGCCGAGATACGAATGGGCAAAACAGCAGAGGAGTCGCTTCGAGAGTATCCGGAGGTGGTTGATGATATTCGTCCGCTGTTGGCTGTCGCATGTGAACTTCAGAAGCTGCCTGAACCATCGGCCTCTACGAGCGGTCTTATTCGTACAATGGCCAAATTGTCAATTCAGCATGCCGAGACGAAAACGACTGTAAAACGCCGTAAGGTTACGATATTCAGCCGAGCCGTTTTCGTCCGGGTCGCAGCCATTGTTTTAATTGTTTTTGTTGCAGGCTGGACAACCGTAACTTCATCTGCGCAATCCTTGCCCGGTGATATGCTTTACCCTATTAAGCTGTTCACTGAGCGAGTCAGGTTCTTCCTCACTATCAACCACGAGGACAAGGCGGAACTGCGTATCGTTTTCTCTGAGGAACGACTGAAAGAACTTATCAAGAAACACCGCAAAGGTGGTGGTATCGATAGAGAATTGCTAATCGCTATGCTGGAGGAGGCAAAGTTGGCTGTGGAAGCTGGTCCAGAACTCTCCGAAGTGAGCCGTGGCCTATTGATTTCTCGCGCGGCCTACTTATCTGAATTCCAGGGAAAAACACTTGAACAACTGAAAAAACATGCCAGTCCCGTTGAGCAAGAAGAACTCATGCCATTTGTGGATATGTGCCAGCGCCGTTCCAACTGGATGCGGGAAATGATGGGCGACACTGATTCTGAACCAATGGGGCCACCGGCGAAAATGATGCAACAATGGATGAAGATGTGCCCAATGTGGCAAGAGAACAGTCAAAAAAATAAATAAACACGAATAAAGGAGTGATTAAAATGGGCGTAGGACATGGATATTGGCCGGTAGAATGGATGTGGGTATTCCCCATAGTGATGCCCATTCTAATGTTGACTATCGTATTAACCATTCTTTACTTTTGTTTTGGGCGTGGTAGATGTAACCCACCATGGGGAAATCGTTATGATTATAATGACCGTAAAGGAGGTTATAGTACGGCGTTAGATATTCTGAAAGAACGATATGCCAAGGGTGAAATCACCAAAGATGAATTTAAGCAAATGAAGAAAGATGTTTTAGATTAAAACAGGTTGTATAAAACTAATCGACTAATTTTGGAGCAGACTTTTATTATAGGATAAATTATGGACAGCCAAAACAAAACCAACTCCAATAAGAGTTGCCGCAAAACATCTGCTAACCAGTCTGGTCAGAATATGTGTGGTGAGGCTGAATGTAGTAAAAAACAAGAGACGTCACAAAAGAACTGTATGGTATGCGGTAAAACTCTTGAGTATTTAACGAACGAAATAAAACTTACCTGTTCGTATTGCGGATGCAGCTTTGCAGGGTATATAAAATGTCCGAGTGGACATTATGTATGTGACGACTGTCATAATAAAACTGCTGAAGAACAGGCTAATGCTATATATGCTGCCAGCTCTTCAACAGACCCGCTTGAAATTTTCGAACAAGTAATCAGTCATACCAATATCTCAATGCTCGGCTGTCATCACGCTTCGATAGCAGCCGGCGCTTTTATCACCGCTGTTAAGAATGAGAGAACACTGGAAATATCGGATGAAATGGTGAAAGAGATTTTTGCCAGAACCAAACGGCAAGCTATCGGTGGCTATTGTGGGCTAACGGGGGTCTGTGGAATCGCTCCTGCCTTGGGGGCATGTTTTGCCGTTATTTTAGGCTCAAAGTGTGGTACTGACAGGGAGCAAAAAATAACAATGGCTGCGGTATCGCAGATTGTCGAGGCAATTGCTGAATTGACAGGGCCGAGCTGTTGTAAAGCATACGCTCGAAAGTCTATAACCATTGCTCAAGAGTTCTTAGAAAAACATCTGAAAATTGTTTTAACGAGATCAACAGCAAGTATTTTATGTGAATATTCTCTGAAACATCCACATGGATGCAGAAAGGAAAAATGCCCGTATTTTAACAGTATGTAACGTGGATTCTGTGGTTTACTTTGGGATATTGCAGCTTTATATTTGTCAACAGGTATCGAAACTAAGAAAACGAAAGACGAGAAATATTAAAACTTATTTTAGGAGATTATATCATGAAGCGTAGAATTATTGCAGTAGTAAGTGTAGCGGCAGTTCTGGCTGTGTCGATGTTCGCTGTCCACGCTGTAGCTAAGGAAACAGCAGCGCAGGTGGATAAGACAACGCCGGCAAAGAGTATCGCTATGCCAATGATGAGCGGCGGCCCACAGGAGATGATGCAAAAGGCCGGTATTGAACCAGAGATGATGCAGCGTTGTCAGGTAATGATGCAAACGCCCATTTTCATAGACAGCCCTTGTGCAATCTACGGGCAGGCAAATGTTCTCGATCTTTCCGAAAAGCAAAAGGAACAGCTTATAGACATCGAAAACGAAGCCCGCAAAAAAGCACTTGCCGTGCTAACCGATGAGCAGAAAAAGAAAATGGGAGATATTCCGGACAAACCAATGGCAATGGCCCAAATGTGTCAGCAGATGTGCTCCAAAATGATGCCGATGATGCAGAAAATGATGAGCGGCACAGGAAAGAGCCGCCCAATGATGATGTGTCCAATGATGAAAATGATGGGCGATAAAGACCAGGAAGGTTCAATGATGTGTTCTCAGATACAAAAGCCTTCCAAAAGTAATGATGTTCAGACTAAAAGCTCCGAGCAAGTAACCTGCCCTGTTATGGGAGGCCCTATCAAAAAAGATATTTATACGGAGTACAAGGGCAGGAAAGTCTATTTCTGCTGCCAGAAATGCAAAGGAAAGTTCGAAGCAAATCCAGAGAAGTACATTGCTAAGCTGCCCCAGTTCCGTGATTGACAAACAAGCAAAAAATTAAGGAACGGTTAGAAATGATTGAATAGACCAGGTTAATTTACTCAGTGACAAAATCTAATCTGTGTTAATCCGTGGCTAAGCAAAGCTTTCTATCTTTTCCTTGCAAATCTTCTTGGTTAATCTTTGCAATAGCTTAACGCGTTTGGCTAAATACTCTAATTGCTTCTTTGTAATCTTATAATCCTTTTTATATCTGGCGTCGATGTAAGCTCTATTCTAACAAATTTTATTTTCTTTGCACAACTTCGTTTGTGGAAATCCGGGCTTATGCTACTCCTGGAGAATTTCAATGTCGTCTAAACTGCCTACCGCATCGGCCAGCAAACATCCTATTATTTAAACAGAGCTTTGAGCAAGCACCCTTCCAGCGGGGGCTTCCAGCGTCAAAAAAACAAAATCACTTGCGATAAACCTGATCCGAACTTAGAATGCACTTTTCAAATCTAAAAACAGGGAAAACAAGGTATGTTGGCCAGGCTGTACAGTGTAACACTTGAGGGAATTGAGGGCGTAATCTGTGAGGTTGAGGTCGATGTCGCCCGCGGAGGATTTGAAAAGACACTTATCGTAGGCCTTCCTGATGCGGCGGTAAAGGAAAGCAGCGAGCGAGTCAAAAGTGCAATCATTA
>CAJVYK010000132.1 GCA_913009865.1 uncultured bacterium | reverse complement strand
CGACAACCGAGATCTACACTCTTTCCCTACACGACGCTCTTCCGATCTTGGTGCATGACCGGCCTGAGCAATGTTTCGGCCTACGTAATTCACATAATTTCCCAAACTGACATTTTCTACAACACCTCCGAACTCCTTCTCCAACTGCGGCGCCCATTGCCGACCCAATGACATATCATTTCTTATATCGGATCCAAAGAGGTTGAGCTGCGCCTCGCCCGTTACAGGATTAACCGAACAACCCACACAAACAAAACACAAAAGCGAACTAAATATTAACAATACCAGTTTTTTAGACATTTTTATGCCCGCAATCGTAATTGTAAAAATTTATGTTTGAAAGTCCGGCCAATATCTATTATAAAACCCGTTTATTTTATATGGTAGCGAAAACTATGGCTCAGGAAAAATCCTGTCAAGAGTGCGACCAGGAAAATCAATGCCAGGAGGCATATCGGCGGCTGGGCGATACCAAAAGCCCTTCGGTTGTGCTCAAAGCTGTAGTTGCTTTTTTATTGCCGCTGACAGTTTTTATCGCCGCTTTAGCAGCTTTTGAAGGGATTTTAGCCGGAGCGATAAATACAAAAGGGTTGCGAACAGCCCTTAGCTTCCTGCTGGCTCTGATGGTAACGGCTGTTTGTATATTGATTATAAAAGCCAAACGGAAAAATATAACCCCGCCCAGAGGACGGGGCTAAACACTACGAACTATGAACTATGAACTACAAACTACAAACTAAAGCAAAATTTTCTGAATCGAAAACATCCCTGTTTTCGAAACGACGTCGGGAACCTTCGCATCCTGCTTCGGTTTCTTTTCCCGGCGGAACACACCCGCCCGGCAGTAAAGAACTCACCCGTGAAAGCAAAATCCAGCCAGGCCCTGCCGGCAAACAGGTTGCAATTATGCTCAGCCAGCATATAGGCGCGATTTGTGAGCCGTTAGTCGAAAAAAAGCAGCAAGTTCAGGCGGGGCAGAAAATCGGCGATTGCGACGCCTTCGTTTCGGCGACCGTTCATTCGCCTGTTAACGGTAAAGTAAAAGAAATCGCCCTGCGGTCCCACGCCGTCCTCGGCCGAGGCCCGGCGGTGATTATAGAAACAGAGCCAGAAAACAATCCACCAAAGCAGCCGTGCTCGGCCAAATTTACGAGCGATTTCAATGACGACAGCTACTCAGCAGAGCAGATACGCTATGCTGTACGTCAGGCAGGCATAGTCGGTATGGGCGGTGCCGGATTTCCGACGTCTGTGAAAGTAGAGCCGAATCCCAAAGCGCCTAAAGAAGCAATGATTGTCAACGGATGTGAGTGCGAGCCGTATATTACCTGCGACTATCGGATTATGCTCGAATGGACCAACCAGATTGTCGCAGGGGTCAAACTTGCCAGAAAAGCTGCCGGCTGTTCAGAAGTCTTTATCGGCATCGAAGATAATAAGCCGGAGGCGATAGAGGTTATGAACACGGCGCTGAAAACTTCGGCAAACAGCGACGGTATTAAAGTTGTTCCCGTCAAAACAAAATATCCGCAGGGCGGTGAAAGGCAGCTTATAAAAGCGATCCTGAAAAAAGACGTCCCCACCGGCGGTATCCCGCCGATGATTGGCGTGCTGGTGCTAAATGTCGCTACGACAGCGGCAATTGCCGAGGCGGTAGTTACTGATTGGCCGCTGACCCACAGGGTAGTAACCGTTACCGGAGAGGGAATCGTCAATCCGGGCAATTACTACGTCCCTATCGGGACATCGGTCGCTGAGCTTATAGAATTCTGCGGAGGGCTGAGAGAAGAAGCTGTAAGAATAATTCTCGGCGGACCGATGATGGGAATAGCAATTGCCGATTTGACAACACCTACTACAAAGACTACCGGCGCTGTAACCGTATTGACGGAAAAACAAATCGGAGGGGCTAAATTCGCCGGAATTCAAACGCCTTGTATTCGCTGCGGCAGATGCCTGGAGGCCTGTCCTGAACATTTGAACCCGACAAAGATTGCCCACGCTGTCAAAAATAATCTTTTAGATGTAGCAGAAAGTTACTATATCAGCGCCTGTATGGAGTGCGGCTGCTGCAGCTATGTCTGCCCAGCCAATATAGAACTGACCGGATATATCAAAACGGGCAAAATCCTTCTTGCCAGACAAAAGAAAAAAATACCACAGTAAAAGATTAATCGCAGAGAACTCTGCGGTAAAAAAGGAAAAAAAGGGTATATGCTTGAAAATATAACAGTTTCGCCTTCGCCGCATATCAGCAGGCCGCTTTCTACCCGCAGGGTAATGATAGATGTCATAATCGGCCTGGTTCCCGCTGTGGCGGCAGCCGGCTATTATTTTCGCGTCTATGCGCTTATCCTTATCCCCACCTGCGTTATTTCAGCGGTCGCAACCGAATGGCTCTGCAATTTAATCCGCAAAAAGCCCAATTCATTAGGCGATTTCAGCGCTGTTGTTACCGGTATAATCCTTGCGCTGTCGCTTCCGCCGGGCCTGCCTGCCTGGGCGGCGGTAATCGGTTCCTGTTTTTCCATCGCAATCGGCAAAATGGTTTTTGGCGGACTCGGAGCCAATATATTCAATCCGGCTATGGTCGGCAGAACGTTTCTAACCGCCTGCTTCGGTATGTTGATGACAAGCTGGATGGTCCCGGCCACCGTCGATTCGACAATGCCTAAAATCGCCCCAACAGAGGTAAGTACAAAGACAATAGTCGATGCGCGAACGCAGGCGACACCGCTGGCCTTGAGTAAACAGGCCATAAAAAGCAAAAGCGAAGCCGGAGTTGTCAATGAACAGCTTGAAGCTACCTTCACCGGCGGAATTGGCGGCTGCCTGGGTGAGACGAGCGCTTTGGCTCTTCTAATCGGCGGTATTTACTTATTTGTAAGACGGACAATAAATTTTCATATTCCGCTGGCTGTTTTGGCTGCAGCTTTTGTCTTCGCAGCGATTGGCTATGCCGTTAATCCCCAGGCCTATATCTGGCCGATGTCCCATTTGACCAGCGGCGGAATGCTGCTGTGCGCATTCTTTATCGCTACCGACCCTGTAACCGCGCCTTTGACAAGAAAAGGGATGTGGATTTTCGGCGTTGGGGTAGGGGCGATAACGATGCTTATAAGAATTGTAGGAGAATATCCGGAAGGCATAATGTATGCTGTTCTCTTGATGAACGCCGTAACGCCCCTGATAGACAGGTTCTGCAGGCTGGTACCGGCAGGAGGCAGACCAGAAGAAATCAAAAATTAGAAATCAAAAAGCAAAATGACAAATAAAAATTCAAAAACTTGTTCATTGTTCGTTGTTCATAGTTCATCGTCTATGAACTATGAACCCATAACTATGAACCCATAACTATGAACTCAATAAGAACTTTGCATTTTGATATGTAATTTTGATATTTGATTTTTGATATTTAAGTGTGCCCTGGCGGCAAAAAAAGGTTTTGTAATGCTTAAAATAAAACATTTTATCCAACAGAGCTGGCTGCTGATTGTTTCGTCATTTTGCTTCGGCCTGCTGATAGCGGTAACAAACGCCGCCTGGTCGCCGCGCATCGAGCAGAACCAGAAGGATAAGCTCAATAACCTGATGAAGACACTTATTGCCGACGCCAACGATTTCAAAATGGTGTTAGAAGCCGTTCAGATACCAGGCAGGAAGGGCAGGATAACTAAGACGGATATTTACGAAGCCGATGATGCTGAGGGCAGAAGCATCGGGTTCGCATTCATTGCCTCCGGGCCCGGCTTTGCAGATAAGATTAAGCTCGTAATAGCCGTTGACGGCAAGTGCGAAAAGTTTTTCGGCTTTGACGTTCTTTCGAGTAACGAGACGCCGGGCTTTGGCAGTAAAATCAAGGAAGATTACTACCGCAATCAGTTTAAGGGGGCGCCGGCAGGAAAACTGGAGCTTGTGAGAGTGGGAAAAACCGAAAAACTCGACAGCAAAATCGTGGCAATCAGTGGAGCGACTGTGAGCAGCGAAGCTGTAGTGAAAATATTCAATATGTATATTGATAAGGTAAAAGAGAAGTTGAAAGCGAAGGGACTAATCAACAATGGCCGCTGAATCTAAAGCCCTCAACCCGGGTCTTTACAAACAAACGCTGCTGGCTGGATTGTGGCGTGAAAATCCGGTCTTTCGGCTGCTGTTGGGAATGTGTCCGACATTGGCGGTTACCGCAGCGGTCAAGCCGGCTTTGACTATGGGGCTTAGCGTTATTTTTGTACTGATATGCAGCAATATCGTGGTCAGTTTGATGCGCAATCTCTTAAAGCCGCACCTGCGAATCCTGATGTTTACGCTGACGATAGCAACTTTTGTTACTATAGCGGATTTGTTCCTGAAGGCGTTTCAGCCGGTAATGAGCGAGACGCTTGGCCCGTATGTGCCGCTGATTATTGTCAACTGTATTATCATTTGCCGTGCCGAGGCCTGTGCCAGTAAAAACGGCTTGGTTTTAAGTATCATCGACGCCCTGGGAATGGGGGTCGGCTTTACGTTTGCATTGTGCGTTTTGGCTGGGATAAGAGAGATTCTTTCGACCGGTGCAATCTGGGAAATTAAAGTTTTACCCGCCGGTTTCGTACCGTGGGCGGCAATGAGTATGCCGGTAGGAGCGTTTATAACCCTGGGGCTGCTGATAGGACTGGTGAACAAAATCAGCAAAAAGCAGGCGAAGAGTTCGTGCCATTAACTTTAGGGAAGACTTATGGATACGCTTAACATTCTGCTTATGGGCTTTATATCTATCGTCATAGTCAACAACCTTGTCTTGACGAAGTTTCTCGGTATCTGTCCCTATCTCGGCGTATCGGGAAGGATAGATATGGCCTTCGGTATGGGCCTGGCGGTGACATTTGTTATTACCCTCAGCGGCACGCTTACCTGGCTGATTGACCACTTAATCCTGATTGGCACGCCGTTGGAGGTTACACGATACGTCTGCTTCATATTGGTTATTGCAGGGGCGGTGCAGCTTGTGGAAATGTATCTGCGAAAATTTTTCCCCGCACTGTATGAGAGCTTCGGCATATTCCTGCCGTTGATTACCACGAACTGTGCGATTTTAGGATTGTGTCTGTTCATAAACCTCTGGGAAATTGACAATCTACTGGAAGCGGTTGTCCTTAGTTTCGGCGCCGGCATAGATC
>CAJVYK010000131.1 GCA_913009865.1 uncultured bacterium | reverse complement strand
TGCAGAGCGAATCTGCATACTGGCTGCCGAACTCATCATCGGAACCACCATCATCGCTGCTATCCCGATTATTACCACCACAACCAGAATCTCTATTATGGTAAAACCACTGTCTTGACGCATTATGTACCCTCACAGTCGGCTGTATTGCCGCTATTTTTTCTTATGCAGTCTCCGCTCCTTTTTCGTCTTCTTCTGCATGCATCTTTACCAGTATCTATCTGGTATTTAGCGTATGGCGTTTAGGGTGTACGCTATCCGCTATCGACTATCCGCTATTCTCGGTACAATCGTTAAAATCGTATGATTGGAACTGAAAATGAGTTCATAGTTGACAGTCTTAGTCTATGAACTATGAACCATAAACTATGAAGTAAATTCGGATTTTCTTTTTCCTCGTATGCAAAGGCCGATAAGCATTAGCCGTTCGTGACTCGTGGTTCAATTCACTAAATACTATTCCCTTTCAATACTCTTAAAAAAGGCCCCGCCGGCCGGTGTCCACCTTGCGGGATTGCCCGCCGTCGGCCAGGTTTCAAGCGATGCTCTTGCCGGAGCCGCTGTAATATTGACACTGCCCGCTGAGACGTTCAGATTGCCGTTAACAAACAGTGCCCCAAATACGGTCAGTCTCGAGGCGCTGTTATTAACGGATATGTCACCGTTTATCTGGGCCAGACCATTAATCGCAAGCTGTCCGGATGATTCTATCGTTAAGTTTCCATTCACAATAAGTGCAGGGAAATTTTTAACAGCGGCAATAGTGTTGCCTGTCCCTCTTATGGTCATATTGCCGTTTACGACAAGCGTGCCGTTTATGGATACATTTCCGCTCAGGGTAATATCGTTGTCGCACCAAACGACACCTTTGGGATTACCGGTCGGACTTGTCGGCAGAGAGACATTATTGTAGTCGTCGAGGGTAAGTGTTTGTGCTGTATGATTATCAGAGCCGACATAATAGGTTGTGTCAAAATCACCTACTGCAAGTCCGGGCCAATCCACAGGATCGCTACTTACGTTTTCATTGCGACTGCCTGTTATTGTGCCTCCTGACATCACAGAGTTGGTTATAGTGCCGCTTGCAAAAACATCACCACGAATTGTCCCCTTGTTTATTAAGTTGTCGTCACAATAGACATCACCATTGATTGTGGTACTACTGGAAATTATCGTGCCACCGTTGACCCAGAAGCCAATAGCCGGGTCGAGTCGAAGCTCGGCTGTTAAGCTGCTTCGGCCCACTTCTTCGCCGCCTTTTAGCCTGTATGCAGAGCTGGTTATCCGGTAATTGCATCTGTACGTCGGCCCTGAATTCGGGTCGTGGCGTTCGACACTCACATCATAGTAATCATTGCTGCTTTCAACTATTTGCAGACTCTCTGCGCCCGTCCAATATTCAGAACTAACATCCTGCGGATTGAGTATCAACCCCCTGGCGTGTTCCAGCCCTGATTCAGCTAAATAATCCATTTGTGTTCGCAGTATCATATTCTCGCCGCAGGCCAACTCGACATCGCTGCGCGACAGAAAGCCCAGAGACAGAATCGTTATTGCCATAACGATAAACAGGACAACAAGCAGTGCCGCCCCTTTTCTATTCGACATTCGATATTCGATATTCGATATTCGATATTTGAATTTAGTTTTAATCATCATCACTTACGATATTACCGCTGCCGTCAAGCAGATTCCCCGCCCAGCCGCGAAGAGAAGCTTCTATCTGATACTGACGAACAACATCATTTTCAGAAAGGCCGAATGAAATACTCACAGACTTACTCCATTGGTTAATACTACCAGGATAGAACTGGACATTGCTGCACACCGGCAGCAGCACCGTATATCTCGCACTGAAAGAAGACATTAGCGTTGGCTTAATATCACCACTTTGAATCCCGGCCAGCGAAAGCAGCCAGGTGCCGGATGGAAATTCCAACAGCCGAATGTAATCTCGGTTCTGCCCGGCCTCGATATAGACCAGCTCATTGACATTGATTTGCTCGTTGCCGTTATCATCAGCCCGCCAAACAGCCAAATCGTCATCATTCGCCTTTAATATGAGCTTGCTGTGTCTTATCAATTCTGAAATTCTAAGTGTAGCGAAACGCACCTGCGCCTGTTTTTGGCTCGTATCGTCTGATACATCATTTGCCGAGCTCATAGCGTAAGCCAATGTAGCCACCGCCGTCAGCACAATACTTGTCACCATTAAAGCTATCAGCAGCTCAGCTAATGTAAATCCCTTATGATTATGTCCTGGTTTTGTTGACATCATTACCTGCTGATAAGTCGGCTTAAACTTACAATTTCATTTCCGTTGTATTTGACCCATACTGTGGCAATTATGAAAAACGGCTGGCCGGCATCATATTGACAGCTTGCGCCTCTGCTGAACCTGGCATAATTCGAATCGGTAAACACCGTCCCGCTGCAATCCTCTACCTGTCCTTCGCCTTCACTACACCCATCATAGTTGTTCACTATATCCTCGAAGTCTGCGTTAATAATCTGCTCCATCAAATCGCCTGCCAACTTGGCCCCTAAAGTCCTGCGCATCCCTTCGGCCCGCACCTTCGCCCCGCTTGTAAACGGCAGCAGCACCCCGGACGCAGCGATACCCAGCACAACAATTGCCATCATCGCCTCAGCCAATGTAAATCCCCTGGATTTAGTTCGTAGTTCATAGTTCATAGTTCGTAGTGAAATAGTCAACAGTAGTAAATCAAACGGGCTGACCATTGCTTCATCCTGGTCAGCCCGTTTATCCTTTATCCAGCGACCGTCACAATCGCCACCGCAGTTTCGCTGTTATGCTGCTTAACAACAGCTATATACTCTATTTTTTTTACCAAAGTGCGTGTTCAGCGTTGTCGTCCGCCTGGAACTCGCCGGTTGTGGTATCAAATCTCCAGCCTTCCGTGTTCGCAGGTGCAGCAGCACCACCTTCGCGAACAGTGTCAAAACCATTCCAGGGATTCGTCGGAATCTTCTGCAGATACGGGCCATAAACACCGGCACCAGGTGCAGCCTTCACGGTCCCATCAACATCGGTATAACCGGTCATAGACTGCACAAAAGTAGCCCCACCTGTTCCCTGTCCGGGCAGCACGTCATTGTGCTGAATTTTATACAGCTCAATCTGTGAACGCGCTGTTTGAAGGTCGCTTTTCATACTTGATACCTTGGCATCAGTACTGGCATCGGTAAACTGCGGTATAACAATAGCCGCCAGAATACCCAGTATGACCACCACAATCAGAATTTCTACCAATGTAAAACCACTTTTTGCTCTCATTTTTTTACCCCTTTTCAATAAAAATTTCGCTTCTTTTTTAACTAAAAATGCTCATCTCTAAACACAGCAGTTTTTCACAGTCCAAACTATCGACTTAATTGATACACGACTTAACTTTCCGGATACTTTTCTTTTGAGTTGCAATTCCTCCCATAAATAAATAAACCACAAAAACACCTCTAAAATACTTCGAGAATTTCACTCGGACACTTGACGGACGACAGAGCTTCGAATCATTACGTCCGAAAACACTTCAGACCGCCCTTTACAAGGGTCTATAAGTGTCCAGGGAAAATATAAGAAATAAACGATGCGTTGCCAAAAATAATCAATTATCAATTATCAATTATCAATGTAGTCGGGTGCATTTTCGATGTGTATGTCTCTTTGCGTTTGGCCGGCGTGTTCGAGTTCTATCCGAATGTAATCTATCGCCTGCAGGGCTGATTCGATTTTATCCGCCCACTCAATTAGAACCACCGACTGCGGATAGCAAAAATCATCGAAGCCAATCATTTCAAACTCGGACACAGAATTCAGCCGGTAAGCGTCTATATGGTAAATATCCAGCCGGCCCACATACTCATTAACTATAACGAACGTAGGACTGTTAACCTGCTTACTGTCTTTAGCCCCCGCCCCTGCCGCAATCCCTTTAATAAGATGCGTTTTGCCGCTGCCCAGCTGCCCGCAAACAGCTACAACCTCCCCACCTCTTAATTTCCGCCCTATTTTGCGTCCAAGTTCGATCGTCTGCCCGGGTGATTTTGACGTAATATCCCAATCCACTTTATCTATCCGCTATCCGCTATCCGCTATACGCTATACGCTATTTAAGGTGGTCGTATCCTTTGGCTTTCAAATCGCTAATCCGGCCGCTGGTTTCCTTTATCTGCATTTTCTTAGTGTCGGTAATCATTCCAATTTGCGTAATCGGTATCGGCCCATCCCACCTCTTTAACAATCTCTGACAGTCCTTTTCAGAAAGGGTAAAGAGCAGTTCAAAATCTTCGCCGTCGTTCAACGCTGAGCTTAGCGGGTTTTCATTCTTTAGCGCCTGGCTTGATATTGGAATTTGCTCTGCATTTATAACAGCCCCCACCCGACTTTGTTGACAAATTCGGTTCAAATCGCTGCTGAGTCCATCACTTATATCAATCATCGCATTCACGGTTACCGTTTGAGCGATTTCTATCGCTTCTTTAACTCTCGGCTCAAATTCCAGGTGCTTAGGGACGCTGCCGCAGTTTGCACCGCCTAATGAGCCGGTAACACAGATAGTGTCTGCGACCTTCGCACCTGACCGTCTTACAGGTTTATTGCCGGCAACTCTGCTGAGCATTGCCACACTTATCGCAAACCGCTCTTCGCCCTTCCAGCTTGTAATATCACCGCCGACAAGAGCGCATCCGAATTTGTCACCGGCAAGTCTAATCCCGCAATGAAGCTGTTTTAATTCTTCCTCACCAAAGCCCTTTGGCAATGCGACAGATACGACCGCAGCAACCGGCGCCGTCGCCATTGCCGCACAATCGCTAAGCCCGACCGCCATTGCTTTATACCCGACCTGTTTTAAAGTTGCATTTCTTAGGTCGAAATGCACACCGTCCAGCAGCATATCTGTGGTAACAAGAACTGATGTATCGTCGGCCAGCCGAATCTCGGCCATATCGTCCCCAATACCGATGGGAAAATCCGCTGCATCTAATTTGCTCTGACGGGCAAACCATTCGGTTATTTCGTCTTCACCGTTACTCATCGCTGTGCCAACCGCTTCTGCCAATATGCAATTTGCTTCTTTGCCTGCTTTGGCCCAGCCGCCCCTTCGGTAACGTATTTACTCACAACCTTTACAGCCCCGATTGATTCATACACATCCGCCTCAATCG
>CAJVYK010000130.1 GCA_913009865.1 uncultured bacterium | reverse complement strand
GATCCGGCGACCACCTCGGTCTAACCCATGACCGTACACGGCCAGCTTCCGATCGCTTGCGGTATCCATACACCCAAAGCTAAGCTCGTCGCCGCTCGTCGGAGCAGCCTGACCTGCCGGCAATACCTTTACCCAAATCTCACAGCCCATTACGCCTTTCGGCTTTGCCTTTTTCGTCGGGGTTGCTTCATCTACAAAGCGAATCTTATGCCGCAACCTCTGGCTGGTATCGACCTGACCTATCGGTCTTGTAGTTATCTCGGCTATATTGGCGGTGCGAATCGTATCAGCCACCGTAATCCCCAGCGCCTCCCGCTCAGGGTCATCAACTGCATCGGACACCTGAAGCTGACGGACAAGGTGTCTTATCGCTGACTTAAATTCATTACGACTGCTGTCCTTTGCCTGCCGGGCGGATTGAGCAGCTTGGCGAGCGGTGATATGGGCGCTCATTTTCGCATTAAAATCGGCCTGCATATTCGATAACTGCACCAAATCAGCAGCGGTTAGCCCCAAATCGGCTAAATGACCATCGGCATAGTCCATAAAATTGTTCGCCCACGCCGCAAATTGTCCATCAGTATCTGGAATATAGTCCGCCATTTTTCAACCTTTCAATTTACCATTAGTCATTAGATTGCAAGCTACCGACTATCAACTACCAATACAAGCCCTTTTTATCAAGGAGAAAATCATTCTCGCCGCGGAGATATTTAATCTCGCTATGAAGATATTCATTCTTGCTGTGGAGATATTCATTCTTGTCGTGGAAGAATTCTTTTCCGCTTCAGAGAAATCCTGTCTCGTTGCGGAGAAATCTAATCTCGTCGAAGCAAAATTCTTTCTCGCCGCAGCGAAAATCATTCCCGTCGAGGAGGAATTCATTCTCGCTTGTACGTCAACCGTTCGTTTAAGCCCCATAACCCCCTTGGATATAACGCTTTAGGATTAGAAACCAACCCGGCTCACGTCTCGAATACAGGGTAAAGGCCGTCAATAAGGCGGGCCAAAGTTTGCCCTCCAATACTGTTTGTGTGGTTCTATAAAAGCCCCGCTCCCCCGGGTCAGGGGTCCCGAGGACAAACACCGCGGGGGCTGTACTCCGCCTCCATAAGGGGTAAACTGCGCGGGGCTAAAAAACTAATCAATTGAAAGGCGGCAAGGGCGGGGTTGGGTAGAGTTTAGACACTGATTAACGCAGATTTTCACTGAATTCTAACTACTGACTGCTAACTACTGTTTTGCCACAGAGGGCACAGAGAACGCAGAGAAATTTAGACAGGACAACTTTAATTCTCCTCGGTCACACTCTGTATCGCGTTACGGAAATAATCCGCCCATGGCTCCCCGAAATCAAGTGTTGCTGCAATCGAGCAAGGGAGACGGTTGTAAAGGCCATTGTGATCATATGGCTGTCCTATCATGATTCGATCGATTTCATCCGCCAAGATATGTGCAAACCATTTGCCTTTGAATATTCGATGATGCAAAGATTGGGAGAAGTACCTGTCCACCTTCTCAGCCGTGGATCTCAGTTGCTGTCTTAACATTGCGACAGGCAAGCCAGCTCTTCGTGCGATGTCACGTGTTAAGGTTGCGTACAACTTAGCATTAGTGGGTTCCGAAGGCCTTGTCTGAACTCGCGAGAGCACCCTATAGTTCGCCTCACATAAAATGCCATCTTCTAACATGCGCAAACATATTGAAATCCACTCTCGCCAGAGCTTCGCAGCCTGCAGGCACCATTCAGGTGCATCGCTAAGTTGGACGCTCAACCGTGCAGGATCAACAGATGCAGCAGATGCTGCGCCTGTTTGCAGGTCGCCGTGTAGGAAAATGTAGTTCGCGACATCGTAGTGTTCCGTGTAGACTACGTGCGGTGATCGTTTCCTTTTGCGCTGAAGGTCATCCACGTCCTTATCCACGAAAAATATGCAGGTTGTTTTCTGTCCTCCTAACGAGGAGACCAATTCTTTCCTCTTGCGGAGAAAGGTAAAGAAACTCAGAATCGCCTGCTTTCCGCCTGCTCCACCAGGAAGCTGTTGAGCTAGCCAAATTTTATAGCGGAATCGCAGGTCGGGAATTGACTTGCAAATCTGAGCATAGAAATATGGGTCAGATTGCTTCCCTTCGACGAAGACGAAGAGATCCGTTGAGGAAAGCTGCATGAATCGTAGATGGCCTGCGAATGAGTGCAGAAGTCGTGTCAAGAGCTATCTCCTTATATCCTGAAGATCTTGTCGTCCGGGACATCTGCCATAATCTCAGGTGAGTGCGTCGCTAAAATTAACTGCGTGTCAGGATTTAGGCTTCGCAACGAGCGAATTAAGTCTTTTTGCCAGTCAACATGCATGGAGAGTTCTGGTTCATCAATCATCAGTGTGCTTTCACCAATAAGCAGTGCCTCCACAAGTATCCGAAGTATATGTTTCTCGCCCGAGGAAAGCGATGCCAATCCAATCTTCTCCCCTGAAAGTGTGCTGACCTCGATGGATTCGTCAGTAAAGCGAATCTCCTTGTTCGCCGTGAACATGCGTGTGATCAGTTCTTGGAGTGAATCGCGGGCAGCCATTGCCGATTTTATACTATTTTCCACCACATCGATATCTCTGACAACATCCTGTAAAGTTGTATCTTTTGCGTAGCGTTTTTCGAAGGCTGCGCGAGTACCCAAAAGTGATGCTGAACCTTGTCGTTTCAAAAAGTCCTGCACTCTCTTATACGCCGTCTCGCTTGTGAGTTTGTTACTGCCTTGCTTTTGGCGTGTACTTGTGGGCGAAAGCACGGCTCGCAATATGCTTACCAGCCCTTGTTCTTGAGCCGTACGTACGTTACTGAGAACCTGTGCTGAATAGCGTATCCACAGTTGCTCGACTGAACTGGCGAAGAACATGTCCAGTTGCTCTTCTGTCAGCCACGGACGTTGGGGATGGGGCTGATGCTGATTGAAATACATCATACCCGGTTCGTCGCTGATGTGAAGACGTGATGTCGGGAGATACTCATGTCTCCAGCGTGTGAAAGGGGCTTCCTTGGGAGTTGCTGGTTTGCAGGCCCACTTCATTTCTTCATCGCCATCTGGAATTTTAGTAAGAACGATTTCGTTGCCTATCTTGTCTTCGCGATGCTCTACACTTTTGCCCTTGGATCGAGTTGATCTGGCGTTTCCTGTCTTCTTAATTGACCGAGTGAAGACCTTGTCCCAACTCAATGAGTAAATCTTCACTTCCGCAGATGTGAACGGAACGCGAGCCAGAATATCTGTTTCGTTCGCCATCGCCCCATGCAGAATTTTGAGCAGGGAAGTCTTTCCGCTTCCGTTCAAGCCAAATATAATGTTTGTATCGCGGTTCAACTCAAGTTCCAAGGGTTCTTGGCGACCCGCTAAGCCTTCAATCTTGAAAGAAACTATATGTGACATAGGAATCTCCTTTCTTGCCACCTATCAATATATGATCATGTAAAAACTAGGGACAGCTTGCCCCCAAGGGGTCACCTATTTTTTATATAAAACTCTCAATCTTCTCCTTGCAGATTTTTTTGGTTAATCTTTGCAATAGCTTCACACGTTTGGCGAGGTGTTCGAGTTCGGCGTGTCTGGGCAGATGTGCAAGGGATTTTCTCATAAGGGGTATTATGCAGAACAGTTGTTGGAGAGTAAAGGGGAAAATGGAAGTGGGTAAATATAACAAGACCCCCAGCACAGGGGTTGGGACAAACAGAATATCCAATATCGAACAAGGAATTTCGAATTACGAAGTGAGTATTGCATCGCCGTACCGGCGACGGTGAAAATATAACCCCGCCCAGAGGACGGGGCTAAACATAACGGATAAACATAAACCCCTGAAGAGGCTCCCCGCCAACGACATGCGGGGACAGGCGGGAGCTAAACATAACGGATAAACAAAGGCGGGTGTTTTTTAGATTTGTCTTGCGGTTTTTGATTTAAGGGTGAGAATAATGGGTATAATAGAAAGATACCTATACCTAAGGCACAGGTGGCATAAATTAAAAAGCAAAGATACCTATACCTAAGGCACAGGTGGCATAAATTAAAAAGCAAAATTGATGGTGTGAAAATGAGACGGAAAATAAATCGGCGGGAATTGTTGGGGGCTGCGGCGGCGGGGATAGCCGGCCTGGCGGCGGCAGGGGCTACACGGACAAATGCAATGGCTACGAAGAAGAAGCTGGAGCCGGGTAAAAAATTGTTTTTGCTTCGGTATGATACCGAGTGGAACAATGCCAGGCAGATGGCGGGGTTTCTTGAAAAGGTTGTTGCCGTGCATCGGCAAGAGCAGATTCCAGCTACTTTTTTCTGCAAGGGGGCGGCTCTGGATGCGCGAGAGAGAGAATTTCGGGCGTTTTATAAGGAGGTTAAGGACGACCCGCTGTTCGATATTCAGGACCACAGCTATTCGCATATCGGGTTAGGGTATGAGCGGGGCAGTGATATCGAGACGTTAAGGGCTGATTATGAAAAATCCTTTGCCACTCACGAACGTATCTTTGGTGTTCGGCCTATCGGTATCAGCAGATGCGGTACGAGCGGTAAAGACGGGCCCCGTCTGAGCGGCTTTGATGCGACGGAAAAATCGCGGGCTGAACTGGATATGGTAGCGTCGCTGGGCGTCAAGATGATTAACAGCTTTCTTACCGGTATTGACGGGCGCAAGGTTTTTATCAACTATGGCAAAATCGGGCATCCGGATATTATGGGATTTGTCAGCGGGTACAGCGATACCATCTGGATGCTTAAACTAAAGTACGGTGAGGCTATGGAATATGTGTTCGAAAAAATTAAAAGCGGTGCGGCGAGAAATGAGCACATGCCGCTGATGCTGCACGACTGGGTCGCATGGACGCGCGCACCCGATAAAGAGTTGACGCATGTAAAGACGATTGTCGATTTAGCTCGCAAATTGGGATACGAACTGGTTACACATATCGCCTGTTTGAAAAATAAAGCCCTATGGGCATAGAGCAATTCAAGTTTGCCTGTTCCGTTAATGGCAGGGGGGGAATTGGTTGTTGAGGTTATACTGCGGGGTGGGTATAATCCGGCTAAATGCCGGAAATTTTCAAAAAAAGAATAGTTAAACTACTAAAACACGCTGACTATACGCCACAAAGACTCGCACAATTAGCCAAAGCGTTAGGTGTGAGCACGGAAAACTACCCGCAATTCAAATCAACTTTTGAAGAAATGCAGCAGGCAGGGCACGTGGTGATAGGAGCCAGGAACCTGGTCAGCCTGCCTGCAATGGCCGGCAGAATCATAGGGACATTCAGGGCAAACCCAAAAGGAT
>CAJVYK010000129.1 GCA_913009865.1 uncultured bacterium | reverse complement strand
TATCCGAGCAATTTGTCCTTTATACGATACTATAAGTTACCGCCAAATCAAAAAACATTTGCAGCGTCTGCAACCCGATATTGTCCACACCCATTCAGCAAAAGCAGGTATATTGGGCAGATTCGCCGCACACAGCATACGCAATACGCAATACGATATACGCAATACGAAAATAGTTCATACAATACACGGCTTAGCTTTTCATCCTTACCAGCCCGAATGGCTGAATAAGTTCTATATTGCCATCGAAAAGAGTGCTGCGAAGCGAACTGGCTTTTTTATCAGCGTTGCTGATGCGATGACCGCCCAGGTAACGGCTGCTGGTATCGGCCAACCCGAACAGTTTTGTACCGCTTATTCGGCTATCGAGGAGGATGATTTTTTAGAACCAATTTCACAAGAGCGCCGGAGCGAATTTCGCCGAAAGTACCAAATCCCCGAAGATGCTGTCGTTCTTATCACCATTGCCCGTTTGTTCGAGCTGAAAGGCCACGAGTATATTATCGAATCAGCTAAGGTTTTATCGAAGCAGTTTAGAAAGGTAGTCTGGCTGTTTGTCGGTAATGGAAACCTTGCCGAGCACTTCAAAAAACAGGTTTATCAATTGGGATTAGCTGAAAAAATCAAATTCACCGGCCTGTTGCCGCCCAGCCAAATCCCGCTTGCTATTGCCTCGTCGGATATACTCGTTCACTGCTCATTGAGAGAAGGCCTTGCACGCACTCTGCCGCAGGCGATGTTATGCGGCAGGCCGGTGGTTTCCTTCGATGTTGACGGCGCAAAAGAGGTGGTAAACGAAGCTACCGGCTATCTTGTTGAGCCAAAAAACGTGGTAAAACTGACAAAAGCGTGCGAAGAATTGATAGAAAATGGCCAATTAAGAGAAAAACTTGGTAAAAATGGCCGAAAATTCGTGAAAGAAAAATTCGCACCGGGAAAAATGGTTGATACTATCGAAACGGTCTATAAAAAACTGTTGGAGAAAGTAACTGAATGGTAGATCCGTTAGATACAATTACGCGGTTTTATCTGGAGTCGGATCGTTTCAATGGCTATACCTTTTCAAAGCTAGGCACAGAACTTGGAATGGATTTTAAGGCAGCATTTGATTTTGTTAAAGAACATGTCAGTAATGGAACGTTGACAGCTAACTTTGGTGATATACACCCCAATCCACATATCAAAGCTTTTTCTGATGAGCCACAGAAAAATGTTATAACCAAGCTGGATCAGTACAAAGATGAAATGCGTAAGAGTTTCAAGCAGTCTTCAGATAATGAGTCTGAAAACTCTATTATTAATTTTGCAACTATCAATTTAGCAACAGGTATAACTGTCTGCCTTTATCCCACGAGATCATATCTTGAGTTAGTTGTCAAAGCTGATGACTATAGAGATCACCCTTATACCTATGAAATGGCATTGGGGGCAGGCCAATTAGAGTTTCGATATTTTGATCTAATCGTACTTGAGTTTTATAGAAATGACCCCAGATATTACTATCGGTGTGACGATATTAATGGACACATTTCTATACATGACGAGCACTATCATAGCAATTCAATGGCTGAAAAAGATAAGGTGTTGCTAGAGACGTTTGGTTTTGCCTATAACGATGACATACATCGTGCAGTAACAACTTTTGTTTACTATATTTCTAAGTTATCGCCCGAACATCAGCAGATATGGAAGAATAGAGAACTGAACTCTGCTGAATACAAACCGCATCCAGACTATTATCGTAACAACGTTATTGGAGATTGGGGCAAAAAAATTTCAATTTGCACTGCATTTTTGATGGAATTGAAAATCATAAATCAAATGTGTAATGCTATGAATAGGCCACCTTTGTTTCGCAAAGATTTTGATGGGGACAATAGGCCGCGTGAGTTTTCTTTTCTCGTCAGACCTACTCATAAAGAATATTACGATTTTGTAGGGCTTCTGGACAAGATGATGTCTGACAACATCAATAAAAGATTCTTTCAAAATGATATTTCAGACCAGGTGGAAGAAGAAAGGTCTGATGGTAAGATTATTGTAAAAAACAAAGGAACAATTCAGATGCTTGAGGAATGGATAAATAGATCTTTCCGTCCTCGCGACCGAAAGCCATTAGATGAAATTTTCAAAGCATTTCGAAAAGTTAGAACAGAAAGACAAAGGCCGGCGCATGCCATTGATGATAACAAATTTGACCAGAAGTTTTTTGCTGATCAACGACAAATATTGAGCAAAGCTTATAATGCTATCCGAACCATTCGTTTAGTACTTGCTAATGATCCTGCAGTAAAATCTGCAAAAATTGATATTCCTCAACAGCTTTTTGAGGGTAAAATATGGTCTTGTTGATTTAATAGGAGCAAAAAACCGCTCAATTTACAGAACAACAGCTATAGTATTAGAAGGTTCGCCTTCGCGGGGATGACAATATTATTTGATTGAGATTGCTTCACTGCGTTCGCAATGACATCTCTGTGCCCCTCGGTGCTCTCTGTGGCGATAAATAATTCGTGAAAATTCGTGCCAATCCGTGGTTAATTTTTTTGTTTTAGAAAGAGAAAAGCATTATGAAAAGTTATAGAAAAGAATTGTGGTTTAATACTACAAGCAGGCGGGAATTTATCAATATCACGCCGCAGGTTCAGCAATGTCTGGACGAAAGCGGTATCGCCGAAGGCCTGCTGCTCTGTAATGCTATGCACATTACCGCAAGCGTCTTTATCAATGACAACGAGGCCGGCCTGCATCAGGACTTCGAAGCGTGGCTGGAAAAATTGGCCCCTGAAAAGCCATATTCGCAATACCGCCATAACGGCGCCGAAGATAATGCCGACGCCCACCTGAAACGGACGGTAATGGGCAGGGAAGTGGTCGCAGCTGTAACCAACGGCCAACTTGATTTCGGACCCTGGGAGCAGATTTTTTACGGTGAATTCGACGGAAAAAGAAAGAAAAGAGTCCTTGTAAAAATTATCGGCGAGTAAGCTCGTGGTTCGTGACTCGTGGTTCGTGATTCGTGGTTCGTGATTCGTGATTCGTGGTTCGTGGTTCGTGGTTCGTGATTCGTGGTTTGTGATTCGTGGTTCGTGACTCGTGACAGGTTTGCTTTTTGATTACTAACCGTTCTCTGCGGTCTCTGCGTTCTCAGCGGTTAAATTGTTTTTTTAGTCTTTCTGCTCAACGTTTAGGATTTGTTTTACATTGTACTGGGCTAAAACACTTCGCTGGGATTGAGCTATTTGATGCAGACTTGCCGGCTGCTCGGTTGGCGACTGGGCAAAACTGACTGCGGCAACGGCTGCTGCGACATCGCTTAATTTGATATTGGCCGGCTCTTTTACAGGAATAAAACCGACTTTCGGGTCGGATGTTTTCGCTATAATTCCGCTGTCAACAAGATGATTTAATATCTTGTCACCAAACTCAGCGGGAATATTTAATTTGCTGCAGATAACCTCGGACGAAACCGGAGCCCTGTTTGCCTCAAAAGCAGCGGCGATTTCACGGACGATATTGATAATGGTAAAATCGTTGGCTATGAAATAGTCCTCTGTTCTTTTGGCAGAGGCAATGTCGGCGGCGTCGAGCGTCTTCAAGTGCTGAGTGGTAAAGGTCAACTGCAATCCGAACAGCACGATAAGCCAGGTAATATAAATCCAGAACACCGTTACAGGAATCAACGCCATTACGCCGTAAACCGTGCTGTACGGCTTCCATTCGGTGACGTAGTAGCCGAACGCACTTTTGACCGCCATCCAGACCAGCGCCGCCACAGCCGCTCCCCAGATAGCCGACTTTGTCTGTACCTTCGTATTAGGCAAAACAAAGTAAAGCAGAAAAAACGCAACGGTCGCTACTATGTAAGATAAAACAACGGGGGCAATATTTGATAAAACGGTTTCCTGGAGCCGCCCGACGGTCGAATATCGCGTGGTGATATAGATACCAACGCCGAGAAGCAGCGGGCCAAGTGTCAGCAGTGCCCAGTAATTTATCATTCGACGCAGGAAACTTCTGCCCTGAGCCACATGCCAGATATTGTTGAAAGCCCTTTCTATTGTTGACAGCAAAGCCAGGGCCGCCCAGATAACAATCAGTACGCTAAGCAGTGTAATGGAGCCCTTGTTTACGCCCGTAAAAAATTTGCCCACAATTTCGTCAAGGTACTCTGTGAGCACTACAGTCTTTTCAGAGTCCTGAGCATCAGGGGAGGAATACTCGATATTCGAGAGTTGAAGCTGGTCATAGACTAAACTTTTCACCTTGTCTCCTACGCTCGTATAAGCCGGCAGCGACTGGAATATCAAGAGCGTTACGATAGCCAGCGGAACAATCCCGAACATAGTGTGATACGACAGGGCGGCGGCCTGTTGGCCTGCACGGTTTTTCTTCAGCAGTCTGGTGCAGTGCGACCACAGTTTAATTTGAAAAACCGCAAACCGACTTGCCTTGCCGAGCTGTGCGGTAGGTGTGGACAAAAGCGCTTTAAGCATCTCTATCCCCTTTCAACTCTAACTTACATCTGCTTCAACCGGGTTCCCGGCCTTATTTACTTAAACAATCCCTCAAGGCCTTTTCGCAGCTGGCCCTCCAATCGCTTCTTTAATTGATCTTCGAGCAGCTTACCCACGTCAAGTTCCGGCTTGTCGGTAGTGCCTTTAAGCGACAGCGTTACTCTTTCGCCGGCGGTTTCTTCACCGACCTTTACCGTCCTGCCGCTGGTGGTATAGGGCAAAGTTACAGTCATATCCAAACTCTTATCCATTCCGATAACGCCGCCGAATACGACTGGATTGTCGCCGACATCCATTTGCATATCGTCATATCTCAGGAAACCATCCTTCAAAACGAATCTTGTCGGATGAATGGTAATATTTTGTCCCTGAAAGCCTGAGCCGCCGACGGAAAGGATTTGGCCGAGTAAGTCCGAGGCCTGCAAACGCAGTTGGTTTATCGATATCGTACCAATAACCACGACATCCTTTTCGTTATCACCAGTTAATGGTATTGCAAGTTCTTCACAGTTGAAATTGGCTATGCCGCTGACGTTAAGAACGTTTGCAAAAATCGGATTCACATACATCAAAAGTTTTCCGGTTGTCTGGTCGTTGATTTGAATGTCCTTCACTATCCGGATGGGGCCGGGTGTCTTGAATAGTGCGGGCTTGCGTTTGAAGTCCGCCTCGCCGGCAAAGTTGAATTGACCGTTATTTACTGTTGTCGAAAACGGTGCAATTGTCAAAAGTCCGTTTCGAACTTGAACATCCACTTCCGTAGGCCCAAAATTCAATCCCAAATACTGGGCCTTCGCAAAGCCCGTTTTGGCCTTAGTAT
>CAJVYK010000128.1 GCA_913009865.1 uncultured bacterium | reverse complement strand
TCGAAAAAAATTGCTCTACCCTCAAGCCCTTCGACTCGGTGGTGTTTACAGCCTCTTCGGGCTGTGATTGTTGGTTCCCCTCGACTACGCTCGGGACAGGCTTAAAAGGGTTTTCAGATTCGAATTTTCGCGACATTCAGGCACCTCCGTGTGAAAAACAAAGCCACAATATATAGTAAAATGAACTGAAATAAGCCAAGATATAGTTGTAAAACTATACTATCAGTATATACGAGTCTGCCTGTAGTGAAAAGAGCAAAGTCAGAAATTTTTACAGAATTTACCCGCTTTTTTCTTAACCCTTGTAGCAACTGAACCTATGAGAGAAATTTTTTATAAGGGGCATTTGGATAATTTCACAATGATGTTAAGATAATGTTATGTCAGCGCAAACGGACGATAAATTTGAGGCGATTCGTGAAAAGATAAAAAGCTTTCCGTCCGGTCCCGGCCTTTATTTTATGAAAGGCCCAAAAGATAAAGTTCTTTATATCGGCAAGGCCAAAAACCTGCGCTCCCGGGTTGGTAGTTATTTTCAGCAGGGCGGCGACCTGGTCGCTTCACGCAGTCCGAAAATCACTGAAATGCTCAGTAAAGTTAAAACCATTGACTTCCTTGAAACTTCAAACGAAGTTGAAGCTGTGCTTGCCGAGGCCCGCTTGATTAAGGATATCCGTCCGCCTTACAATACAGACCTTGTCGATGACAAAACCTTTCCATATCTGGAAATTACTACGGGCGAGGATTTCCCCGGCGTCTATATCACCCGAAAACCCCGGCCGACGGGCAGCAGATTGTTCGGGCCCTTCGCCGGCGCAAAGGATTTAAGGGCCGTTTGCGTAGTATTACAGAAGATATTCAAGTTTCGGACCTGTAAGCTGAATATCCGTGCGGCAGAGCCGAAACGAAGATTCTTCCGCCCCTGCCTTTTATACAGCATAAAACAATGCGTCGCTCCCTGTGCAGCTAAAATCGACAAATACGAATATAAAAAGATTATCAGCGACCTTATAAAATTTCTGCGGTCGAAGCGTTCAACGATTTTGCGGCAGTTGAAAAAGCAGATGGCCCAGGCCGCTGAAGCGTTTGAATACGAGAAAGCCGCCGTTTTTCGCGACCGTATCCGGCTGATTGAACGGCTCGACCGCCGAGGCACGCCTGACGAGAATGTTCAGCCGGAAGTCTTCGCCGCCGAACCAACCGAGGCCCTGGAACAACTGCAGAATTTACTGCAAACACCGGAGCCGGTCAGGATTATCGAGGGTATTGACGTTGCCTGTATCAGCGGAGCCGAGGCGGTCGGCTCATTAGTCAAATTCATTGATGGAAGAGCCTTCAAGAGCGGTTACCGAAGATTCAAAATAAAAACTGTCAAAGGCATCGATGACTATGCAATGATTGCTGAGGTTGTCAAACGCAGGTACAAATACGCTCTTCAGGGCGAAGAACTCTGGCCTGACCTTGTTTTAATCGATGGCGGCCTCGGCCATTTGAATGCCGCCGAAGCGGCATTTAAAGAAATGGGCGCTGCCGACCTGACAGTAGCTTCGATTGCCAAACGAGAGGAGGAGATTTTCATCCATGGCAGCAACAAGCCGTTAAAATTGCCGAGAACATCCCCTGCCTTGAAACTTCTGCAATATGTTAGGGACGAAGCCCACCGCTTCGCCCAGCACTATCACCACATCCTGCGAGGCAAGAAACTGCTGAATAAAAAAGGTTAAAGAGGTATATACAGTTAGTTTTGGATTTTGAGTTTTCATATTGGGGATAGCGTATTTTTGGCTGAAAAAACAAAAAATATTTGTATTTTTTAATCCGCCCAAAAAAAATATGAGTAAGGATATTTCTCATTATCGGGGTTAAACGGGGGAAGCTGCCGGGTATGGGAGAAAAGGCCGAAGCTGTCAGATTGGAGTTTGGGGATGGTGGAGAAAGACAGGGAAGTTTTTAAATTATTGGCGTTTTTACCTGTGTTAAACAACGTTATATTTCAGGGCTTGGAAACACCTGGAAAAATTCAAGATTAAGAATAGAATCTGTCGATGCGCCTTTAGAGCAAAAAAGATGTGGCTCTGGAAAATGGCCAATCCGGCCATATTAGCTTTACCTTACGGTGTCCATTTCGAGGCATTGAAAACAAGTCAGAGCGAAATGCGGGCATAGCAGGCGAGAGGCTAAAAAACAAAAAGGAAAGAGCCACAAAAACAAAGGGAGAGCGTAAAAAACTCTCCCGTTTTTTTAGTTCTGCTAATTTACCCTTTGCCTGCACTCACAACACATTATTATAAACCCGGATTTCTGCTCCACAGACTCTACACATCTAAAAGTCTATCCGAATAACCGGGTCGTTATGAGGCCGAGCGAAAAGTACGAGATACGAGCCACGGGGCACGATTCAAACAAACCAGGAAGCTATTCGCAAAAGCAGACGCATCTTTAGGCCGCAGGCGTAAGCGGTCGCTCGCATTGTTGCTTTGATTGCTCTGGCGACGCCGGTATTGTCTGCCTTCGGCACAAGGGTATTTGAAATATTTTCAGTTTCGTTAATCTCGTATTCGTAGCCTCTTATTATGCAGGCGGGGATGCCGGCTTTTGTCTGGCCGAATACAAGAGCTGAGGCGGCGGTTAGTTCATAGGCAACCAGGTCAATTCCTCCGAACTTGGGTTTGCCGAATAAATCCGGCTCGCCGAACATCTTCGCCCTCGGCTCAATTCCGGATGAACCGACCGCAAAATCCATCGTGCCGAACGGCATCATCTCCGTATCAGCTAAAATAACGGCTATCTGCTTACCGGTTAGTTTCTGGATTTGCTCTCTTATCTGTCTTGCTGCCCCGTCAGGGTCTTCCGGCAGAAGGCTGACTATGTCAGCCGGATGGTTCGAGCCGTCAATACCTGCATCGCAGGTGTGAATTCTGCCGTCCCTGCCCCTGGTTATACAGAGAGCTTTTTCGTGTTCGACAAGTCCCCTGCTGCATTCGCTATCTTCTGAGGCACTGGTAATATGCCGCTCGACAATACCTTTGAGGGGCATAATTGCCAGAATCTGGTGGCCTTCGTCGAAAATCATTTGCAGCCATTTAGCGTCCTTACCGGTTCGTTTGGATATCCTCAATGCTTTTTTCCCGGGCTTAACTTCGCTTAGTTTTCTCATTCGCCCTGCCGCTTTGGATACAATCTTACTTGTCAGGACAATGATGTCGTTATCTTCCAGGCCGGCGATTTCGCCGTTGGCACATTTGACGATAATCTCAGGCAAATTATCTGCCTGCTTGATTTCCGGCACCGTCTGTAAGCCCAGAACTTCTATTTTTTTCATATATCAGTAATCAATTTCTTAGCTGTTTCCACGACCCCTTCTGCGGTGATACCGAACTTCTCGAAGCAGACCTTGCCCGGCGCAGAGGCGCCAAAAGACGACATACCGATAAAGACACCCTTATCGCCCAGCCACTTACTCCAGCCCTGCTCGACACCGGCCTCAATGCCAATTCTGGCTTTTATCTCAGGCGGCAGAACCGAGTCTTTATATTCCTGGTCCTGCTTCTCGAACAGCTCCCAGCAGGGCATACTAATTACCGAAGCGCTGATTCCTTCATCCGACAACTTTTCAGCTGCGCATAGCGAGATAGAAACTTCCGAGCCGGTCGCCAAGAGCAGCACATCGGGCTTATCCGCTTTGACCAAAACATAAGCACCCTTACTCAGGTTTGCCGCAGAGCCGTACTTTTCCTGGTCTAAAACCGGCAATCCCTGGCGAGTAAGAAGTAGAGCCACCGGCCCATCTTTGTACTCCAGCGCAAACTTCCATGCTTGCGCCGTCTCATTGGCATCAGCAGGTCGAATCACCATCAAATCAGGTATCGCCCGAAGGCTTGCCAGTTGCTCTATCGGCTGATGGGTCGGCCCATCCTCGCCAAGGCCTATACTGTCGTGGGTGAACACAAATATCGTCGGATAGCCCGACATAGCCGCCACGCGAATAGCCGGCCGCATATAATCGGAGAAAACCATAAACGTCCCGCCATACGCTCTGGCCAAACCACTTACGCAAATCCCGTTCATTATCGCACCCATTGCGTGCTCCCTGACGCCATAGTGTATATACCTGCCGTCCGGAATGTCTTTTTGAAAATCCTTTGCGCTGTCAAACCGCGTATTATTGGAAGGCGTCAAATCAGCCGAGCCGCCGAGAACTAACGGCAAGTTAGGCATTAACGCATCGAGCGTTTTCCCCGATGCCTTGCGTGTCGCAATGGAGCTGCCCGCCTCGAACTTCGGCAAAATATCGTCGAGATTAACACCCATCTTGCCGGCGGCGGCATCACGGAACTGCCGGGCAAGCTCAGGGTACGCCCTGGCGTACTCGGCAAACTTCTTTTCCCAGGCCGCTTGTGCCTTTGTCCCTTTTTCTACAGCTTTTCGCATATGAGTCTTAACCTCTTCAGGAACGTAGAAGCTTTTCTCAGGGTCCCAGCCGAATCTTTGTTTAATCAGCCTGATTTCATCATCACCGAGGGGCGAGCCGTGCGCTGCCGCGGTATCCTGCATATTCGGACTGCCGAAAGCGATATGCGTGCGAAGCTTTATAATTGAAGGCCGAGCCGTCTCATTCTTCGCATTCTCCAGAGCTTTTTCGAAAGCAGCCATATCATTGCCGTCGCCGGCCACCACCTGCACATTCCAGCCGTATGCTTCGTAACGTTTGGCCACATCTTCGGTGAAGGAAAGAGTAGTATCACCATCAATCGTGATATGGTTGTCATCGTAAATGACAATCAGGTTATTCAGTCCCAGATGCCCGGCCAACGAACTGGCCTCCGAGCAAACCCCTTCCTGTAAACAGCCGTCCCCTGCAATTGCATAAATCTTATAATCGATGATGGGCAAACCGTCTCGATTGAAATAGTTTGCCAGGAACTTTTCAGCTATTGCCATCCCGACCGCATTGGAAATTCCCTGCCCTAACGGCCCAGTTGTAACTTCAATGCCGAGCTTCGGGGCATATTCCGGATGGCCCGGCGTTTTACTGCCCCACTGCCGGAAGTTCTTTAATTCTTCCAGACTCAAATCGTAACCAGCCAAATGCAGCAGCGAATACAGCAGCATACTGCCGTGTCCTGCGGAAAGAACGAAACGGTCTCTATTGTGCCACAGCGGATTAGCCGGGTTATGCTGAAGATGTCTGGCCCAAAGCACATAAGCCGCCGGCGCCATTCCCATCGGCATACCGGGATGGCCCGAATTGGCCTTCTGCACGGCTTCAACAGACAGAAACCGTATTGTTTGGATACAAAGTTCATCAAGTTCAGATAGCCCCGGATTTTTTACGGATACTTTCATTGTCGCCTTCCTATTTGG
>CAJVYK010000127.1 GCA_913009865.1 uncultured bacterium | reverse complement strand
ATCTCTACCGTAACGGCTCATTTGCTGATTACTGTACCGCCAAGGAAAATATCTTCAGGTTTCAAAAACTAAACGTTCCCCCCTATCCCACTGCTGTTTCTATCTTCAATGCCGAAGATGAAATTGCCAACGAGTGGTTTGAAAAATACAGGAAAGAGCATGGCAGGATTTGCATCAAATTTTCAACTGACGATGTAAGCAGGGAGATTCGGACCCAATTTGGCCTGCCCGGCCGGGCCAATCTTTCAAACCTCGCCGCTGCAATTGCCATCGCCAAATATTTTGGCGTAACGAACGAACAGGTAAAGACTCACCTGCCGGAATTCAAACCATTGCCACATCGGCTTGAACTGGTTGCACAAATAAATGGTGTCCGTTGGTACAACGATTCGATATCTACTACGCCGGAAAGTGCGATTGCTGCGTTGGAGGCATTCGAACAGCCGGTGATTATCATTGCCGGCGGATACGATAAGAATTTGGCCTTCGGCCAGTTTGGCGAAAAAATAGCCCGAAAAGCCAAGGCAGCTATCCTGATAGGCCAAACCGCTGAAAAAATCGCAGAGGCAATTGAAAAAAAAATTGCCCCAGAGAGCATAGAGAAATCAATAGAAATTAAGATTGTCGGCTCATTAGAAGATGCGGTCGAATTAGCCAGTCGGCTTGCCGTTGCTGGCGATGTGGTTTTGTTAAGCCCTGCCTGTGCGAGTTATGATATGTTCGATAATTTCCAGCACCGCGGCCGAGAGTTTGTCAAACTCGTACACCAACTCAATCACTAAACAAAACAGGCCGAGCAATACAGCCCGGCCTGTTTTATTGATGAAATCCGGAAACTATTCTTTCACTTTGAATTCATACTCATAGACCTCATCTCTGCCTAAGTCTTTGCCCCGGCAACGAAGAATGAAACCTTCAGGTATTTTTTCATAATCGAAAGGCTTAGCACTGAACAGATCGCCAGGAAGCCCGGCAGGCAGGGCATCAGGCAGTTTACTCGTCTTTGCTTTTATCATATAGAGTTCAATTGCTGCCTTGATCGCGTTGTTATGCGTTTCGAAACGGGTTGAGAGTGAAAATATCTTATGCGTTGCAGGTGCAAGAATGTCGGTTAAAATTGCATCCGTGTTATTCTTGATATCTTCTTTCAGCTTTTTCTCTAAATCTTTGAGTGCAGCATATCCTTGAAGATAAGGCATGTCGAAAGCAGCAATGACAACGGTGTAATAATTCTCAAAGTACGTTCTGTTGCGACTAATCGCAACTTCGTCAAGAGAAAGCATTTTTCCCTCAATCGATTTATCTACTTCACAGAGTCTTACGACCTCGGCCATATGTTCTGACGTGAGAAAAAACATCAACATCGCCTCACGTTCACCTAAAAGGGCTGGTTTGACCGAAAGTGGTATGCTGTCAATCTCTATTAATTGGTTTTTCAGCCAAGTTAGCCTTTGCATATCCTGCGGCATATCTGACATTATTTGATTAACACAGTTGTTTGTCAGGCCATTAATTGCGACGCCAATCAGATAGCTTATAAAGATGCGATCGTTTGCATGGCGTGCCATTTTGTATAAATTCATACAGCGGCTTAGCGCAGCTTCATAATCCCCATCTTCTGCCAGAATTTTTGCGTCAGCTATAACCAAACGTGCCAATTTTCTCAAGCTGCCCAACGGCGGCATATCCATCTCCAAGCCCTGGGAAAAATCCATTCCCCAGTCGCAGTTCTTTACCTCAGAGGCATCAAGCACAGTATTTATTATGCGGCGGTTTTTCTTTACGAATTCTTTTATTTTGTCATTAAGTTCAATCTCTCCCTTCTGCAAATCGGCTAACATATTTGCCATTTCGTCATTTACCTCGTAAAGCACAGCGGCTTTGTAGTATAAAACTGCGGCGTTGTCGGGCGGATATGCGTAAACACAAGCTGCGGTTAGAAAAAACACCGTAACAGACAATATCATTTTATAGTTCTTTAAGGTCTTCATAATATTTTCCCTTTCTAAGTTTCTTCACATTCTTCTAATTCACATAACAATTGCTCAATTGTTATACGTTCTAAGCCCGGTCTCACTAGTTTCTCGGCCTGTCGGCATTGCTCTTCTACCGCCTCCATATCACCGTCACGAAAAGCCATACTAAGTGAAATGAAACTCATCAGCTCAGCAGGTGTTTTAGGTATCACCGCAACTGCCGGGCCATTAGTCCCCTGCTGTTCAAGTTCACCTCTGTTACTCACGGTAAGCCAGCACACCGCCAATACCACGACAACCGCAGTTGCGAGTCGAGTTATTCTACTTTTCACGATTATTCTCCAGATACTTGGCTGAAGGTTAGCCGATTTTTGCTTTTTTGATTTATCCAATGCCTTCAAAACATCATCGAGGACGGCTTTGTCCATCTCGGCGTTGGTATCTATCTTTATGTTCTTAATTAGCTTCTCTATGTTTTCTGCTGGTCTCATTTTGTCACCTCACTATCTAAAATTGACCGCAGTTTATCTAATCCGTAGCGATACCTGCTCTGGACTGTATTTATCGAAACATCCTGTAATTCGGCAATTGCCTTAAATTTCATCCCGCCCTGGATGTGCAGAGATATTGCCTCTCGCTGCTCGTATGGAATCTGGGCCATCGCATTATTCAATCGTCTCAATTCTTCGCTGCAAATAACCCATTGTTCCGGCCTCTTTGAATTTGATACAGCTGATTCATTTCCATTTGGGTTGGCGGTTTCCGCCGGAAGGCGTCCCAAAGCGGACTGACGCTGCCCCACACGATTCCAATTGCGTGCACGATTTACAACGCAGGTCGCCAGATAGCTTTTCAGATTGCCGGCAAGTTTAATCTTCTCCGCTGATTGTGCGAAAGATACGAAACAATCCTGAACAACATCCTCGGCAACGCTTGTCTCATTCAAAAGAGCGGCTGCCAATCTTAGCAGATTATCTTTGTACTTTTTATAGATACGAGCCAGGGCATCGGCACTGCCATGCTTAAATCTCCATATAAGCAGCTTGTCTTCTATTATCTATCTCCCGCTATCTCCTGCACGCCTTATCCTGGAACGAACGTTCGCTACTTATAATACAATTGAGCAGGCCGTTTTAGTCTAATAAAATCAGTTTTTCCACCGGTATTTACCCTAAACCGGTATTTACCCTAAATCAGCAGTTAGTTATAGGAACATAGCCGTCAAAAAACCAAAAATTTGCAAAAAAGCTAATCGGCTCATTATCATCCTAAACCCAAAATGGACTAATCGGCCTTACCAATTCACCCAGCAGCGATTTTTACGGCAATTCTTCGTAAAGTAGCATGTCAAACTTGTCGATTTGCAAACAACGAAAGTAAAGAATTTTTGGGGTATTAAAATGAACGAAAATAACGAGCGAAGAAGAGAACAGAGACTCCGTTATCACTGGCCCATCTGGTTTGCCGAGGACTTTAACGAAGCACTTTCACAGGGCCAAATGGTTGATGTTTCCAGCGGAGGAGCGGCATTCACCTGCCACGCCGACGAAAACTGTCCGTATCCCGGCCAACAGGTAACCGCTCGCTTTAGTGTCCCCTGCTTTGGCCCGGAGGGCTCCTTCGATATGGCAAGTTTTACCCGCTCAGGTTCTATCTGCCGGGTCGATAATGTAAACAGGTTCCTTCGCCGTGTTGCAGTTCAGTTCGCCAAGGCGCTTCCTTTCAAGCCCGGCGAGCAGGCCGACAGTGAATCCGATGCACAGCAAAAGCTCAAAGCCGTAACGATATAATCCCGGACAACCCGGACAAAACAGGTGCATCATTCCGGCACAAGCTCCGAATCCATCACGTATCATTCTAATCGCAGCGAAGTCCTGATTCTGACTTTTGGCTTCTGTCCTCTGACTTCTGTCTTCTTTTTTCCTTTTGCCTTTTTACTTTTTACTTCTTAAAATACTGCTATGCTGGAAAAAGGGCTTGTCCAGATTTATACCGGAGATGGCAAGGGCAAAACCACCGCTGCATTCGGCTTGGCTCTGCGTGCAGCCGGCCAGGGCAATAAGGTCCTGATTTATCAATTCTTAAAGCCGCCGTCGCTTGATATCGGCGAGCGTTTCGCACTGCAATTGGGTGCGGTCAGAATAAGGGTTGAAGCACTTGATATACACTGGGATATGTCCGAATCCTTCGCAGACGCCGAGAAAGTCGCTCAGACTCGAGCCGCAATCAGTGAAACGCTTGAAAAAATCGCCCAAACCGGCGAGAAAAGATTTTACGATATTTTAATACTCGATGAGATTGTATTTTGCCTTTCAAAAGGCCTGGCTAAGCTGGCAGATATCAAAAATATTATTGACAGAAAAGACCCTGCTGTCGAGGTTGTTTTAACCGGCCGGGGCGCAACGCAGGAGCTGATAGCACTGGCGGATTTAGTAACGGAAATGAAAAATGTCAAGCACCCCTTCGATAAGGGCCTGTCCGCAAGACGCGGTATCGAGTTTTAGTTCCAACCGGTCGGGAATGGTAATGCTTGTAAATGCAAGTATTTATCATAGAAAAGACCGCACAGCACAGAATCGGTGGAAATGATATTGACTATACGGCGAGATTAGACTATCATAATCAACGTTAAATTGTGATTCGAAACTTAATCATCAACCTAACGAAAGGCATCAAAATGTCAACACAAAAAGAACATTCAGAACCTCATCGTCAGGGTACTGTTGCATCGATGAGCCGGCGGGAAATGCTGGCCGGTATGGCTGGGGCGGCAGCGGCCACAATTGCTGCGATGGCTGTGCCGGGCACCGCATCCGCTGAGCTTAAGCGGGTCGTCAAAAACGGCCGTATCAACCATTCGGTCTGCAAATGGCCCTACCGCAAACTAAAGCTTGACCAACTGTGTGAGGCCGCTGTCAAGCTCGGCATCAAATCCGTCGAATTACTTAAGCCGAAGGAACTGCCTACACTAAAAAAATACGGCCTGGTCTGCGCAATGGTCAACAGCCACAGCTTCCAACGCGGCATAAATAACAAGGACAATCACACCGAATGTCTGGCCCGTATTCGCATGGGTATCGACGCCGCAGCCGAACACAAATTCCCGAACGTAATCACCTTCTCCGGCTTCCGCAACGGCATACCCGACGACGTTGGACTTGAGAACGCAATTACTGCAATCAAACAGGTCATCGGACATGCCGAAAAGAAAAAGGTCAACATCTGCATCGAAATCCTTAACAGCAAGGTTGACCACAAGGGTTATATGTTCGACCATATGAGCTGGGGCGTGGAACTGTGCAAAAAAATCGGCTCCGAACGGATGAAAATTCTTTATGATATCTACCATGCCCAGATAATGGAAGGCGATATAATTCGCACGCTTCGCG